>NZ_JBSPZB010000004.1:0-230716 GCF_053851875.1 Bacillus sp. A015 | reverse complement strand
TAACAACATTCGCATTCAAACGAAACTAAACAACCAATCACCGATAAACTATCGGCAATTGGCTGTATAAAGGTGTTTTGATCCCTGTCTCAAAAACGGGGGTCAGTCCCATACTGGCAGTTTTTTTCTTTATGACATGTGTGATGATCCGTACGGGGATTGATCTGTCAGTGTTTGCTGGAATTTCTGGTGTGCCTGCTGGAGCTTTTGCTGATCAGCCGCTTCAACAGAATACCAGCCATATCGGAACATGACATCATATAAATGTCTTTGTGTTTTCTGTGTTTCGAGCGCAATTCGCTGAATATCCTGGTAAAGAGATTCATGACTGAATTCATTGAGCGCTGTGTTGTATCCACTTGTCATATATTTTTCAGTCGACAAGAGATCTGTGACGAAATCACGATCGTTCATGTTTGTTGTTGTGGGAACCGGAGTTTGTGGATTCCCGATTTTTTGTTGGTTTTGCTGTTCCATATTTTTTCCTCCTATTGCATAAAGCCAGTAGACTGGCCTTGCCCTGAGCTGCCTAAATGCTGAAGAATTTGTGTGTAATGCTGATGGTGCATTTGGCCAACTTGATTTAATTCTTGTTTCAATGTTTGGTCCTGGCAATGCTCGGCCATAAAGTGAGCCTTTTTCATGGCAATCAAATTCCAGTTCAGCATATCCTCTAAGTACAAAGAATCCTTTACTGAAATCACCTGTGGGGGCATATTCATTTGCTGATTGTTCAAGATGTGTGATCCTCCTTACGATTTTGTTTCGTTACTGATTCTTTTTATATTGCTGATTTTGACTGGTCTTTTTTCCGCCTAGGTCTGCTTCCTGTGATGGACCTGCGTTTCCTTTTACACTTGCAGCACTTACGCCTGCTTTCGATGGGTTTTTCTTCAAACGAGACATGTGGACATCACCTCCATTCTTACAATTCCCTCTCGTCTTTAATTCATACGCTGCAAAGTCAGGCACATGAGAATGTGTAAATTTTTGAAATCTGCTATTGAACTGTTTCGGAAAATCTTTTAAGATAAAGAAAGAGGTATTGCTTTTTTTTGGACAAAAAATGAATGACTGTTCATTCAAAATGTTTAGGGGGATATTTATGTGCAAACATATTCGCAAGGCGGCTATCATTGGTTCAGGTGTCATGGGCTCAGGCATTGCTGCGCATCTAGCCAATATCGGGATACCAGTAACATTGCTAGATATTGTGCCAAATGAACTGACAAAGGAAGAAACGGCAAAAAAGCGAACGCTTGATCACCCTAGTGTTCGGAATAGATTAAGTCAAGAAGCGATGAAAAAATTGTTAAAGCAAAAGCCGGCACCTCTTACTTCAGCGAAAAACCTATCATACATCACACCCGGAAATCTCACAGATCACCTTTCCTTATTACATGATGCTGACTGGATCATCGAAGTCGTCACTGAAAAGCTCAGCATTAAACAACACGTATTCTCTCTCATCGACGAACACCGAAAAGAAGGCAGCATCGTATCAAGCAATACATCCGGTATTTCTGTTGAAAAAATGGCAGAAGGCCGATCAGATGATTTTAAACGCCACTTCTTAGGCACTCATTTTTTTAACCCAGCTCGTTATTTAAAGCTCTTAGAAATCATTCCTATTCGAGAAACAGATCCAGAAGTACTCACATTTATGAAAACATTTGGTGAGGATGTACTCGGCAAGGGCGTTGTTGAAGCGAAAGATACACCGAACTTTATTGCCAACCGTATTGGGACTTATGGACTTCTTGTCACAGTGCGAGAAATGCTTGAGAACAAATATACAATCGGAGAAGTGGATTCTGTCACAGGCCCACTCATAGGCAGACCAAAAAGTGCGACCTTCCGTACACTTGATGTGGTCGGACTCGACACGTTTTCTCATGTGGCCCGCAACGTATATGAACAGGTAGAAGGAAAGGAGAAGGATATTTTCCAGCTGCCTGAGTTTATTGAAAGAATGCTCGAAAAAGGGTGGATTGGCAGTAAAGCAGGGCAAGGGTTTTATCAAAAGAATGGGAAGACCATTCTAGAGCTTGATCCTGTGACACTCACATATGGAGAACGGACGAAGCTGAAGGACCCGGGTATTGAGATTGCCAAGCAGCAAAAGGGAACAAAAGCGAAATTGAAAGCGCTTATTTATCAAGATGGGCGTGCAGGACAATTGCTCTGGAACATGACGGCGCCTGTACTTCTTTATTCAGCTCATTTAAAAGGCGAAATTGCGGATGATATCCAGTCCATCGATAACGCCATGAAATGGGGATTTGGCTGGCAGCATGGCCCATTCGAGCTCTGGGATGCGATTGGTGTCAAAAAAGCCGCCGAGCGAATGGAAGCAGAAGGTCACAGCATCCCAGCGTGGGTGCAAGACATGCTGTCAGAAGGACATGAAACATTCTATCAAGAGAATGACGAAGGAGAGCGTGCCTTTTATCAGAATGGGGTTTATGAACAGGAAAAAGGAAACGAAAAAAATATCTCTCTAGCCAGATTGAAAAAGAAACAGGGTGTCATTTTCAAAAATACAGGTGCAAGCTTCATCGATATTGGTGATGATGTCGCCTTGCTTGAATTCCACTCTAAAAGCAATGCGATTGGGCTTGATATTATTGATATGATCAATCGTGCAATAGATGAAACGGAAAAGAATTATAAAGGGCTTGTCATCGGCAACCAAGGGAAGAACTTCTGTGTTGGCGCTAACCTTGCCCTGATTTTAATGGAAGCGCAGGACGATAATTTCTTTGAAATTGACTTTGTGATCCGCAGGTTCCAGCAGGCGATGATGAAGGTGAAATATAGCGAGCGTCCGGTCGTTACTGCACCGTTTGGGATGACGTTAGGAGGCGGAACAGAGCTTTGTCTTCCGGCATCGGCTATACAGGCGTCCAGTGAATCGTACATGGGACTTGTGGAAGCGGGGGTCGGACTGATTCCGGGTGGCGGTGGAAACAAAGAATTATATCTTCGCCACCTGCAAGGAGCGTCTAAGCCGACGCAGGCCGCTATACAAGATGCGACGCTGCAAACCTTTGAAACAATTGCAATGGCAAAAGTATCAACTTCAGCTGAGGAAGCGCGGGATATGAACATGCTTCGCGTGAGCGACCGGATTAGTATGAACGCAGATCACCTGATCTATGATGCGAAACAACTGGTTCTTTCTCTTGATGAAGCAGGCTATCGTGCGCCGCTCAAGCAAAAGGTACCTGTCATGGGAGAAACAGGCTATGCAGCGATGATATTGGCTGCTGAAAATATGAGACTGTCTGGATACATTTCAGAGCATGACATGACCATTGCGAAAAAATTAGCTCATGTCATTTCTGGCGGGAAACTGCCATTTGGTACAGAGGTGGAGGAACAATACTTGTTAGAGCTTGAAAGAGAAGCCTTTTTAAGTCTTGTGGGAGAAGTGAAATCACAGGCACGCATGCAGCACATGCTCGTCAAAGGAAAACCTTTACGTAACTAGGGGGGAGTCAAAATGAGAGAAGCAGTCATTGTGGCTGGCGCAAGAACACCAGTAGGGAAGGCCAAAAAAGGATCGTTAAAACATGTCAGACCTGATGATATGGGCGCATTGTGTGTAAAAGAAACGCTAAAGCGTGCCGGAGATTACGACGGACAGATCGATGATTTGATTATCGGATGTGCGACGCCAGAAGCAGAGCAAGGGTTAAATGTGGCTCGGAATATTGGGGCATTAGCAGGGCTGCCTTATACCGTACCTGCCATCACCATTAACCGCTACTGTTCGTCTGGTCTTCAGTCTATCGCTTATGCTGGTGAACGAATTATGCTGGGGCAGGCAGAAACCATTTTAGCCGGAGGCGTCGAATCGATGTCGCAAGTCCCAATGATGGGTCACTCCATTCGTCCAAACGCTCTTTTGGCAGAGCAAGCGCCTGAATACTATATGAGCATGGGGCATACAGCGGAGCAAGTGGCGCAAAAGTATCAGGTCACACGGCAAGATCAAGATGCTTTTGCGGTGAGAAGCCATCAAAAGGCAGCAAAGGCATTGCAGGAGGGGAAATTTTCAGATGAAATTGTGCCCGTTGATGTGACAGAAAGACGGGTAGGAGAGCAGTATCAATTAGAAGAACATCCATTTACGTTCTCACAGGATGAAGGTGTGAGAGCGGGCACTACAGAGGAGATTCTCTCAACCTTACGACCTGCTTTCTCAACAAGAGGCACAGTGACCGCAGGAAACTCTTCGCAGACGAGTGATGGGGCGGCATGTGTCATGATGATGGATCGCGAAAAAGCATCCTCTCTCTCACTTCAGCCGCTCGCAAAGTTTCGAGCGTTTGCTGTTGGCGGTGTACCACCTGAAGTCATGGGAATTGGACCGGTTGAAGCCATTCCGCGTGCGCTGAAAATTGCTGGTCTAGAGCTGAAGGACATCGGGCTGTTTGAATTAAACGAAGCCTTTGCGTCTCAGGCCATTCAAGTCATTCGTCATTTAGGGATCGATGAAGAGAAGGTGAATGTCAATGGCGGGGCAATTGCGTTAGGACATCCGCTAGGCTGTACAGGAACGAAACTAACGCTGTCACTCATTCATGAAATGAAACGACGAAACGAGCAATTTGGCATTGTGACGATGTGTATCGGTGGGGGCATGGGAGCAGCGGGCATTTTTGAATTGATCTAAAGGGGGAGAACAGTATGAAAGCAATGGAAGATGTGAAAAAGGGTGGCAGTTTTTTAATTGATGAGACGAATTATGAGCATATCTTTACGCCAGAGGATTTCTCTGATGAACATCAGATGATTGGGAAGACAACAGAGGATTACATTTTACAAGATGTCGTCCCGCATATAGATCAAATTGAAAATCATGCATTCGAGCATTCTGTCAGGCTTCTAAAAAAGGCTGGAGAGCTTGGACTGCTTGGAGCGGACGTGCCTGAGGAATTCGGCGGACTCGGGTTAGATAAAATCAGTTCAGCCATCATTACTGAAAAATTCGCCAGAGCAGGGAGCTTCTCACTTTCCTATGGCGCTCATGTCGGCATTGGTTCTCTGCCGATCGTGCTGTTCGGAAATCAAGCGCAAAAGGAAACGTACCTGCCTGGACTCGCCTCTGGAGAGACCATTGCGGCGTACGCATTAACGGAGCCAGGGTCAGGCTCTGACGCACTTGGGGCAAAAACAACCGCGGTCCTGAATGAAGCTGGAACACATTATGTCCTCAATGGGGAAAAGCAGTGGATCACGAACTCCGCATTTGCAGATGTCTTTGTGGTTTATGCGAAGATTGATGGTGAACACTTCTCTGCTTTTATCGTCGAAAAGGATTTCCCAGGTGTCAAAACGGGACCTGAAGAGAAAAAGATGGGCATTAAGGGATCATCAACGAGAACGTTAATTTTGGAAGATGCCCAAGTACCGAAGGAGAATTTGCTTGGTGAAGCAGGCAGAGGACATGTGATTGCCTTTAACATTTTGAATATCGGACGCTATAAGCTGGCAGTCGGCACAATCGGTGCGTCAAAACGGGTCATTCAATTATCAGCAGAATATGCGAACCAGCGTAAGCAGTTCAAAACACCGATTTCTCAATTTAGCTTAATTGGTGAAAAAGCAGCCAACATGTCAGCAAAGCTCTATGCTATGGAAAGTGCTGTTTACCGTACAGTGGGGCTATTTGAACAGCGGATGGGTCTATTAAGTGAAGAAGAGCAGAAGGACGGGAAACAAATTGCACAATCCATTGCGGAATATGCGATTGAATGCTCTCTCTGTAAAGTGCTTGGCTCTGAAACATTAGATTATATTGTGGATGAAGGCGTGCAGATTCACGGCGGCTACGGATTCATGCAAGAATACGAGGTGGAAAGAGCTTATCGTGATTCAAGGATTAACCGTATTTTTGAAGGGACAAACGAAATCAACCGTTTGCTTGTACCAGGCACATTCTTGAAGAAAGCGATGAAAGGGGAGCTTCCTCTTCTTCAAAAAGCACAAACCTTGCAGGAAGAGCTGATGATGATGATGCCGGAAGAACCAGGTGATCAGCCGCTCGATCAAGAAAAATATTTGCTCGTCCATGCGAAAAAGATCGCCTTAATGGTGGCAGGTATGGCAGCGATGAAATACGGGAAAGCATTAGACAAAGAGCAGGAGATTCTTGTGAATATAGCGGATATCGTCAATGAAATTTTTGCAGCTGAATCAGCGGTCCTGCGTACAGAAAAAGCCATCGCTGCATCAGGCGCAGAAAAGAACGCTCAAAAGCTCGCCTACACACAAATTTTCACGCAGGAAGCCTTTTTAAAGATTGAAGCCCATGCAAAAGAATCATTGATCGCGATGGAAGAAGGGGATTCACTCCGCATGAGCTTATCAGCCCTTCGCAAGCTGACAAGATTCACTCCGGTCAACGTCATCGCCAAAAAGCGTGAGGTAGCTAAACGTATCTTCGAAGCAGAGAAATATATCGTATAAGAACAATTCGAAAGGTGCGGATACAACTCCGCGCCTTTTTGTAAGCATACATTTAGGTTTTTAAAATATTTTGTGATAAAATGTTGTCACAATTTGCAGGAGGTGAAAATGGTGGCTTTAGATTTTTACGAATACCCATCTTGCGGTACATGCCGAAAAGCAAAAAAGTGGCTGGAAGAACACAATAAAGACATCAACAGCATACATATCGTCGAAGAGACGCCTGATAAAGAAACCCTAAAAGCACTTTACGAAAAAAGCGGTTTAGAGCTGAAGAAATTCTTTAATACAAGCGGACAGAAATACCGGGAGCTGCAGCTGAAAGATCAACTTCCTGCAATGTCAGAGGACGAGCAGCTAGAATTACTCGCGTCTAATGGAATGCTGATCAAGCGTCCGATTACAACAGACGGTAAAAGAGTCACAGTTGGATTTAATGAAGATACATTTAAAAGCGTCTGGAAATGATGTAACTTTCATTCAGATTGTGGTATCTTCAATATAGACGGAAAGAAAAGACTGGAGGGGTATTGAATGAGCACACCAAAAGATTTACGTTATTCAGAAGAACATGAGTGGGTCAAAGTAGAAGGAGATAAGGTGCGCATCGGTATTACGCATTTTGCTCAATCTGAGCTAGGCGATATCGTGTTCGTTGAGCTTCCTGAAGTAGGAGACAAAATCACAGCGGACGAGCCTTTCGGAAGTGTAGAATCAGTCAAAACAGTTTCTGAACTTTACGCACCGATCAACGGCACAATCGTTGAAGTGAACGATGAGCTGGATGACAGCCCGGAATTCGTGAACGACTCTCCATACGAAAAAGCATGGATGATTGTTGTAGAACCAGCTGATGCGTCTGAAATCGAGAACTTAATGACAGCTGAGCAATATGAAGAAATGACAAAAGAAGACTAATTCATGTGAAATTGGACACTCTACCTTTATGGGGGGTGTCCAATTTGTCTTTTCAAAAAGAACAGGTGGATATAACAGAGCATGTCACTGGGCGATTCAAAGAAAGCGGCATGGTGCTTTATCATCAAAATGAAGAGATTGGTACGATGATTAGTGAGAATCAATATGAGTTAAAATCGGGTTATTCCTATGATCAAAATCGTTTTTATCGTCTGTCTGATACATTGACCGACGGGACAGAACAATATGTAGACTGTGACGATGAAAATGGCTGGTGCTAATCACAGATAAGGCTGCAGTGAGCATAAGCTGCAGTCTTTTTGATGATCAAGTGCCTAATCTTTACAACCTGAATGAAAGATTGTAATCTAAGGAAGAAGTGAATCAACGTCAAAAGGGCCGGGTGATCGTGATGAACGTCGAGATAGAAAAGGTCATCATTGTAGAAGGTAAATCAGACAAACAAAAGCTAAAAGAAGTCATTAGTGAACCTGTTACCATCATTTGCACCAATGGCACGATCAGTACATCGAAGCTGGATCAGCTCGTGGACGATTTATTAGGAAAAGACGTTTACATATTAGCAGACAGTGACGATGCTGGCGACAAACTGCGGAAGCAATTTCGAAAAGAATTCCCTGAAGCACTTCATCTGTTTGTCGACAGAACGTACCGAGAAGTGGCCGCTTCACCGTCAGCCCACATTGCATCTATCCTATTAGCTGCAAACATTGATGTTCATTCGAAATATTTATGAGGGTGGACGTATATGAAAGAGATTGAAGAGCATGAATTGAAGGAGATAGAGGACGATTTATTTCTTTTGTACTTATATACTCCGTTTTGCGGAACATGCCAGGTGGCAAAGAAGATGCTGACAGTCGTAGATGCCATGCAGCCGGATGTTCCATTTTACGAGAACAATTTAAACTACTCACCAGGCTTTGCGAAAGCATTTGAAATCGAAAGTGTGCCTTGCTTTCTACTGTTTAAAAAAGGTGAGATTGTGCAAAAAGGCTATGCCTTTCACTCAGTTCCATATCTTCATGAAATGATTGAAACCGCTAAATAAAGCGGTTTTTAGTCATATTTCAAGCAATTCATTTGAAAATTTGTCGAGCTGTTTATAAAGGACAAGCCGATGTTTGTAGAGAAATGTTATGTATAACCAAATGACAGGGAGGTTATACATGTGGAAAAAGTGAAAGCCCATGGAAACGCTGGGCAGCGATTATTGTTAAAGCCGCTGCTCTCCTCATCATCCTTGAAGATTACATTTGAGGCGGAAACGGACTCTTGTACATTGATTGTGGATGAACGTGGTGAAGTGAAGAAACTGCCTGCAATTGAGTTATCGGATCTCATCTTCTATGGTGAGAGGAAAGAAATTCTACAATTATTAGATGGAGACATGTCCTTGCAGCAGCTTATCAGCAGGGGACAAGTCAAAGTCAAAGGCTCATTCCGCGCGCTTCTCAGACTAGAGGCTGTGCTTTGGCTGACGAACGGTTTTTTTCGGAAAATGATAACGTAGTCGTTTACTTGGAAATTAGCGGTTTACAGCGTTGACATATCTCGGGTAGCATGATATTCTACGTTAGTAAAAACATGAACATCACATAAAACAACATATTTTCTCTTATTAAGAGAGGTGGAGGGACGTGCCCTATGAAACCCGGCAACCGTCAGCATAGCTGAAATTGGTGCCAATTCACTCAAAGCCGCAACGCTTTGAAAGATGAGAGAAAGGCGTATTTGAAATAAAAGGCCTTTCTGCTTGCGTTGCAGTTAGGTCTTTTTTACTGATCTGGCAGCAGGCTAGAGTCATGATAGTAGAAGAATAAATGAACGTATGTGATGACAATCTATAGATTCAGCAAGAAAGCAGGTGATCAGACTGTGATCCATTTACAGAATGTATCAAAAACGTACTACTCAAAAAGCGGAAATGTTGACGCAGTGAAAGACGTCAACTTGGATATTGATAAAGGTGAAATTTTCGGAATTATCGGGTATAGCGGCGCGGGCAAAAGCTCTCTTATTCGCCTGTTAAACGGTCTGGAGCTGCCAACAGAAGGAATTGTTGAAGTGGCAGGCAACCGGATCAATGAAGTATCGAATGCGAAACTTCGTAAAGCAAGACAGGAAATCAGCATGATCTTTCAGCACTTTAACCTACTTTGGTCAAGAACAGTAAGACAAAATATTATGTTCCCGCTCGAAATTGCAGGTGTTCCGACGTCAAAACGGAGAGCCCGTGCAAATGAACTAATTAAATTGGTCGGTTTAGAAGGAAAAGAAAATGCTTATCCTTCTCAGCTAAGCGGTGGGCAAAAGCAGCGTGTGGGAATTGCGAGAGCATTAGCCAATGATCCAAAGGTTCTTCTGTGTGACGAAGCAACATCTGCACTTGATCCGCAAACAACAGATTCCATCCTTGATCTTTTAGCTGATATCAATAAACGATTAGGGCTAACGATTGTGCTCATCACACACGAAATGCACGTCATTCGCAAAATCTGTCATCGTGTGGCAGTGATGGAGAATGGACGTATTGTCGAAGAAGGCGAAGTATTACGCGTCTTCAGACAGCCGAAGGAAGAAATGACGAAGCGATTTGTGAAACAGCTCGCTGAACCAGAGGAAGCGAAAGAAACAATCGAACACGTCTTAGAGCGAGTAAAAGAAGGTCAGGTGGTACGGTTGTCCTTTATCGGCGATTCTGCCGAGCAGCCGCTGATCACTGAAATCGTTCGATCTTTTGAGGTCGATGTGAACATCCTTCAAGGAAAGATTTCTCAAACGCAGGAAGGCGCGTTTGGAACACTCTTTATCCATATTAATGGAGAAGAGACCGAGGTTGAAAAAGCCATCGCCTATATCCAAAGCAAACAGGTTGAAATTGAGGTGATGACACATGTTTGAGAAATGGTTTCCGAACGTTGACCTAGATGTCATTTGGAATGCAACGGGTGAAACGGTGTATATGACACTCATTTCATTGGCATTTGCCTTTGTCATCGGTATTATTCTTGGGCTCCTGCTCTTCCTTACAGGAAAAGGTGGTCTTTGGGAAAATAAACCGATTAATGCTGTCATCGGTGCAGTCGTCAACATTTTCAGATCGATTCCTTTTATCATTTTAATTATTCTTTTACTAGGGTTTACGAAATTCTTAATGCATACGATTTTAGGTCCAAATGCAGCACTTCCTGCCCTTGTCATTGGATCAGCTCCTTTCTACGCACGTCTAGTTGAAATTGCACTGCGTGAAGTAGACAAAGGAGTCATTGAAGCAGCACGATCCATGGGAGCTAAAACGTCTACGATTATTTTCAAAGTATTGTTGCCAGAATCACTGCCAGCCCTTATTTCAGGCATTACCGTGACAGCCATTGCTCTTATTGGCTCTACTGCGATCGCAGGTGCAATTGGAGCAGGCGGACTTGGTGATCTTGCCTATGTGGAAGGATACCAATCTGGTAATACTGATGTCACACTAGTAGCCACTGTGTTTATTCTCATCATCGTCTTTATTATTCAAATAATCGGTGATTTGATTACAAATAAAATTGATAAACGTTAGGGGAGGATTTATTCATGAAGAAATTGATTTTAAGTGCACTATTTCTAGCATTTGCAGGCATTTTAGCTGCATGCGGTTCATCTAATAACGCAAGCGAAAGCAAAACCATCACGGTTGCGGCTTCAAAAACACCACATGCCGAGATTCTTGAAGAAGCAAAACCACTTCTAAAAGAAAAAGGCTACGATTTAAAAGTGAAAGTGCTTAGCGATTATAAAATGTACAACAAAGCTTTAGCTGAAAAAGAAGTGGATGCGAACTTTTTCCAACATATCCCTTACTTAAACGAAGAAAATAAATCTAACAAAGATTATAACCTGGTAAGTGCTGGTGCTGTTCACCTAGAGCCTTTCGGTATCTACTCTAAGAAATACAAATCAGTGAAAGATATTCCAAACGGCGGAACGATCATCATGACAAACAACGTAGCTGAACAAGGCCGTATGCTTGCTCTTCTGCAAAATGCTGGTGTCATCAAGCTTGATCCAAAGGTTGATACAATCAACGCAACAGTAAAGAACATTAAAGAAAATCCAAAGAACCTCAAATTCAAAAAAATCGCGCCTGAATTAACTGCGAAAGCTTATGAAAACAGTGAAGGCGATGCTGTATTTATCAACGTAAACTATGCGATCCAAAATAAATTGAATCCGAAAAAAGATTCAATCGAACTTGAGCAAACAAAGAACAACCCATATGCAAACATCGTGGCTGTTCGCAAAGATGAAGAAAAATCAGATAAGATCAAGACGTTAATGGAAGTTCTTCACTCTGATAAAATCAAAGAATTTATCGACAAAAAATATGACGGTGCAGTATTGCCTGTATCTGAATAACAACATTTCAACCTCGCTTTCATCAAAGCGAGGTTTTTTGTGTATTTTTTCAAATCTCGCTCATAATAAAAACGTACAAATGACCTGAAGGGATGGAAACAAGATGAACGAACAGCATATGAGCGGATCCATGCAGCAATCACTAACGGATTATAAAACCGCAATGGGTGAATTTCAGAAGAAAATGCCGGTGTTTGGGAAGAAATTTAATGAATTTACAGAGCAGTGCTTCCAGAGCGATTCATTAACGCAAAAAGAAAAACAAATGATTGCCCTTGGCATCAGTATTCATGCACAAGATGAATACTGCATGATTTATCATACAAAGGGAGCGCTCGATCAAGGGGCGACAGAAGAGAATTTACTAGAGGTCGTCAGTGTGGCGGCAGCGTTTGGAGGCGGGGCAGCCCTTAGCCAAGGAATCACTGTCGTTCAGCAATGTATTGATGAGTTTGGAGGACAGACGCATTAAGAGAAGAAAAACATGGTATCTTTCCATCTCGGAGAGTTGAGTGCTTCTCATCCGAGTGTGTGAGAAAATATGCCAGCATAACGCGTTATATCCCTTTTGAGTGAAGCAGCATGCCTTTGATATAATAAAGCTACACTAAAAGAAGGGAATGGTTTATTATTTGTTCGGACCAGAGTACACTGGGATTGGATTATACCGCCGAGATGGAAAAGGCCATGCATAAATCTCATGGCATGAGCTATGCAGAGTACGAAAGAGACCATGACTTACGGATGAAAGTTGAATATAAACGAGAGCAGTCCTATCGAGATGAGAAAAAGCAGCTCGCAAAAATGAATATACGAGGCTATTGATTGCTAAGGGGCGGGGAGAACAGTTTCCCGTCCTTTCTTTATGGAAACAGTCTTTTCGACATAAATCCTTTTATCTACCTGCATTTTTTGTTAGAATTTTGAGAGCATCCTCTCACGCTTATCGTGAATGTGTTGTATTCACTTTTAATTTGTTATAAGATTAGAATGAGAATAAAATGAGAATAATGATTATTTTGGAGGTATCGATATATGACTGCTTCGACATTAACAATTAAGGACTTGCACGTTGAGATTGAAGGGAAAGAAATCTTAAAGGGTGTAAACCTCGAGATAAAAGGTGGAGAATTCCACGCAGTAATGGGACCAAACGGTACAGGTAAATCTACTTTATCTGCTGCAATTATGGGTCACCCTAAGTATGAAGTAACAAAAGGCAGCATTTTGTTTGATGGCGAAGATGTACTTGAAATGGAAGTAGATGAGCGCGCACAAGCGGGTCTTTTCCTTGCTATGCAATACCCATCTGAGATCAGTGGTGTCACAAATGCGGACTTCCTTCGTTCTGCCATTAACGCACGCAGAGAAGAAGGCGAAGAAATCTCACTTATGAAATTCATCCGCAAAATGGACGAAAACATGGAGTTCCTTGAAATGGACCCTGATATGGCACAGCGCTACCTTAACGAAGGTTTCTCAGGCGGGGAGAAAAAACGTAACGAAATTCTTCAATTGATGATGATTGAACCAAAGATTGCCATCCTTGACGAAATCGATTCTGGCCTTGATATCGATGCCCTGAAAGTTGTTTCTAAAGGAATTAATAAAATGCGCGGCGAAAGCTTCGGCTGCTTAATGATCACTCACTATCAGCGTCTACTGAACTACATCACACCAGATCATGTACATGTGATGATGCAAGGACGTATCGTGAAATCTGGCGGACCAGAGCTTGCACAGCGTTTAGAAGCAGAAGGCTATGACTGGATTAAAAAAGAGTTAGGAATCGAAGACGAAACTGTTGGTCAAGAAGCGTAAGCGTTAGGAGGATTATTGATGACATTAGAAACGAAATTATCAGTAGATCAAGATTATGTCAAAAGCTTCTCCGAGAAGCATCAGGAACCGGCATGGATGAGCTCCCTTCGCTTACAGGCTCTTGAAAAAGCAGAAGATCTCCCGATGCCAAAGCCTGACAAAACGAATATCTCAAAATGGAACTTAACAAATTTCAAGCAGCATACAGTCGAAAGTGCGCCATTTGGATCACTAGAAGAGCTTCCTGAAGAAGTGAAATCTCTTATTGATTTAGAGGACACAGATAAGACGGTCTACATTCAGCGTGATCAAACGCCAGCATACTTGTCTCTTTCAGCTGAAGCAAAAGACAAAGGCGTGATCTTCACTGATATTCATACAGCGATCCGCGAACATTCAGATTTAGTGGAAAAATATTTCATGACAGATGCGGTGAAAGTGGATGAACATAAACTAACAGCTTTACATGCTGCTTTAGTCAATGGCGGAGCTTTCCTCTATGTACCGAAAAATGTGGAGCTTGAAGCACCAATTCAAGCAGTCTACCTTCATGAAAATGACGAAACGACTTTGTTCAACCATGTCATCGTTGTAGCAGACGATCATAGTGCTGTCACATATGTAGAAAACTACATTAGTACGGCAAAGCCGAAAGAAGCGATCTTCAACATCGTTTCTGAAGTATTCACAGGAGCAAACGCTCGCGTCACATACGGCGCAGTAGATAACCTTGCAGAAGGTGTCACAGTGTATGTGAACAGACGCGGTATGGCAAATGGCCGTGACAGTAAAATCGAATGGGCGCTTGGCCTTATGAATGATGGAGACGTAGTGTCTGAAAACATCACAAACCTCATGGGCGACGGCACATTCGGTGATACGAAATCAGTTGTTGTCGGCCGCGGGAATCAAACGGAAAACTTTACAACAAGCATCATCCACTTCGGTAAAAACTCTGAAGGGTATATCTTGAAGCATGGTGTCATGAAGGATCAAGCATCCTCTATTTTTAACGGAATCGGCAAAATTGAGCATGGCGCAACGAAGGCAAATGCAGAGCAGGAATCACGTGTCCTCATGCTGAGTGAGAAAGCACGCGGTGACGCAAACCCAATTCTCTTAATTGATGAAGATGATGTAACAGCAGGACACGCTGCTTCTGTTGGACGTGTAGATCCGATTCAATTGTATTACCTCATGAGCCGCGGGATTTCCAAAGAAGATGCAGAAAGACTTGTCATTTATGGCTTCTTAAATCCAGTTGTTAAAGAACTGCCGATTGAAGGAGTTAAAAAGCAGCTCATCTCTGTGATTGAAAGGAAAGTAAAATAATGAATATCAAAGACGTTCGTGAGCAATTTCCAATCCTTCATCAGCAAGTGAACGGACATGATTTGGTGTATTTGGACAGTGCAGCGACTTCTCAAAAACCAAGAGTCGTCATTGATGCAATGAATGAGTATTACCGGTCTTACAACTCGAACGTCCACCGGGGTGTTCATACCCTTGGAACGAAAGCAACGGACGCATACGAGGGTGCAAGAGAGAAAGTTCGTGCATTCATTCGTGCTTCATCTGTTCAAGAGATTATTTTTACTAGAGGTACAACAACAGCACTGAACACAGTGGCGATCAGCTATGCCAGAGCAAACCTCAAAGAAGGCGATGAGATTGTCATTACGCACATGGAGCATCATGCGAATATCATCCCTTGGCAGCAAGCAGCAAAAGCAGCTGGAGCCACATTAAAATATATTCCGTTACAGGAAGACGGCACGCTATCGCTTGAAGATGTGAAGCAAACGATCACACATCAAACGAAAATCGTCGCTGTCACACATGTCTCAAACGTATTAGGAACCATCAACCCGATTAAAGAAATCGCCAAAATTGCGCACGATCATGGTGCAATCATTGTCGTCGATGGTGCGCAAAGCACCCCGCACATGCAAATTGATGTTCAAGATCTAGATTGTGACTTTTTCGCATTCTCTGGGCATAAAATGTGTGGACCGACTGGTATTGGTGTGCTTTACGGGAAGAAGGACCTTTTGAATAATATGGAGCCTGCTGAGTTTGGCGGTGAAATGATCGACTTTGTGGATCTGTATGATTCCACTTGGAAAGAGCTGCCGTGGAAATTTGAAGCGGGAACACCGATTATTGCAGGAGCAGTTGGACTAGGAAAAGCGATTGATTTCTTAAATGACATCGGGATGGAGGAAGTCAGCCGCTATGAGCATCAGCTTGCCACTTACGCGCTTGAGCGCTTTAAGGAGCTTGAAGGTGCGACTGTTTATGGACCGCAGCACCGGGCTGGACTTGTGACGTTTAACTTAGATGACGTCCATCCGCATGATGCGTCAACTGTTCTGGATACGGAAGGTGTCGCCATTCGTGCTGGACATCACTGTGCACAGCCGCTCATGAAATGGCTTGGTGTATCAGCGACTGCAAGAGCAAGCTTCTATCTGTACAATACAGAAGAAGAGATTGACGGGCTCATCGCAGCGCTCCGTAAGACAAAGGAGTATTTTACGAATGTCTTTTAATGTAAACTTAGACACACTGTACAGACAAGTGATTATGGATCATTATAAAAATCCGAGAAACAAAGGTGTGTTAAACGACAGCATTGTCGTCGATATGAACAACCCAACGTGTGGTGACCGCATTCGTCTAACGATGAAAATCGAAGACCAAAAAGTCACTGATGCGAAATTTGAAGGAGAAGGATGCTCCATTTCCATGGCATCTGCCTCTATGATGACGCAGGCGATTAAAGGGAAAGATATTGAAACAGCTTTGAAAATGTCTCAGATTTTCTCCGATATGATGCAAGGAAAAGAATACGACGATTCCATTGATCTTGGTGACATTGAGGCGCTGCAGGGAGTGGCAAAATTCCCAGCCCGCATCAAATGTGCAACATTAACCTGGAAGGCGCTTGAAAAAGGCGCATCTGCCGAAGATAACGGCAAATCATAAGATTGGAGTGAAAATGGATGGCTAAAAAAATGCCAGATGTTGGTGAATATAAATACGGCTTTTCTGATAAAGACGTTTCCATTTTCCGTTCAGAGCGCGGACTGACAAAAGAAATCGTTGAAGAAATTTCTCGTATGAAAGATGAGCCTCAGTGGATGCTCGACTTCCGTTTGAAATCTCTTGAGCACTTTTACAACATGCCGATGCCACAATGGGGCGGAGATTTAAATGCATTAAACTTTGATGAAATTACGTACTACGTAAAGCCATCAGAGCGCTCTGAGCGTTCTTGGGATGAAGTACCAGAAGAAATCAAACAAACCTTTGATAAGCTTGGAATCCCAGAAGCAGAGCAAAAGTATTTAGCAGGTGTATCTGCTCAGTATGAATCTGAAGTTGTGTACCACAATATGAAGCAAGACCTTGAAGACCTAGGGATTGTGTTTAAAGATACAGACAGCGCATTAAAAGAGAACGAAGACATCTTCCGTGAGCACTGGGCAAAAGTCATTCCGCCGACTGACAATAAATTTGCTGCGCTTAACTCGGCTGTATGGTCTGGTGGTTCATTTATCTACGTACCAAAAGGCGTAAAAGTAGATACACCACTTCAAGCATACTTCCGTATCAACTCTGAAAACATGGGTCAGTTCGAGCGTACACTCATCATCGTGGACGAAGGCGCGCATGTGCATTACGTAGAAGGCTGTACAGCACCAGTTTACACAACAAATTCACTTCATAGTGCAGTTGTTGAAATCATCGTGAAAAAAGGCGGCTACTGCCGTTATACAACGATTCAAAACTGGGCAAACAACGTCTTCAACCTTGTCACAAAACGTACGGTATGTGAAGAGAATGCGACAATGGAATGGATTGATGGAAACATCGGTTCTAAGCTGACAATGAAATACCCAGCGGTCATCCTAAAAGGTGAAGGCGCACGTGGTATGACATTAAGTATTGCCCTAGCAGGTAAAGGTCAGCACCAAGATGCAGGTGCAAAAATGATTCACCTTGCACCAAACACATCTTCAACGATCGTATCGAAATCGATTTCCAAACAAGGCGGTAAAGTTACGTACCGCGGAATCGTTCACTTCGGACGTAAAGCAGAGGGTGCACGCTCCAACATCGAGTGTGACACACTCATCATGGATAACAAATCAACATCTGATACGATCCCTTACAATGAAATCTTAAATGACAACATTTCATTAGAGCACGAAGCGAAGGTATCAAAAGTATCAGAAGAGCAGCTATTCTACTTGATGAGCCGCGGAATTTCGGAAGAAGAAGCAACAGAAATGATCGTCATGGGCTTCATCGAGCCATTCACAAAAGAACTGCCAATGGAATACGCCGTTGAAATGAACCGCTTGATTAAGTTCGAGATGGAAGGTAGTATAGGTTAACCGTTGATATACCGGGGATTAAAGGTGTTTAGGCATTACATTTTTATTAAGCACCCACAAAACACCCACAAAATTTAATTATTGAACATACCGCAGATACATTTCCATTGCTTGGTCCTCAATTTTTTTGGTGACATGGAGATACTTATCTGCGGTTGTTTTTATACTAGAATGCCCTAACCGTTCTGATACATATTTAATATTCACGCCAGCTTCTAAAAGGTGTACAGCATGGCTATGTCTTAAAGCATGTGGAGACAGAACGGGAAGATTTGCCCTTTTACAGACTTCTTTGAAATACTCTCTCACAACATTTGTTTTTAACCATTTGCCCTCATGTTGAAAGAACACAATGTTATTTTCCGGCTGAACATAATTGGTGTACATCAAAACGACTTCGTGTCTGTTAACTCGGTGTTTTTTCAATAACGATACTGTGTGATCATCAAGTTTTATTGTTCTGTAACTAGATTGTGTTTTAGGTGTTGAAATGTAAGGTTGAGTATTCAAGGGATATATAAGAGTTTTATCAACTGTTAACTCTCCATCTTTTAAATTTATATCATCCCATGTTAATGCGAGAGCCTCTCCAATCCGTAAACCTGTTCTTGCAATTAAAGTGAAAAGGACGTAATACTGAATTGAATGTGCATATTTTGCATTCTTAACAGGTGTTTTTACTTGATTTAAAAAACTTTCAGTTTGTGAAAGAGTCAAGAATTTTAATGCTTTTTTCTCCTCCTTCTTTTTAGGTATTTTTATGTTTACCAACGGGTTTTCTCGAAGGATTCTAAAATCATGAACAGCTTCATTTAAAGCTGAATTCATTATACTGTGAATTCTTCTAATAGTTCCTTCGCTATATTTTTCAATCAATTCATTTAACCATTTTTGATATTCATTCCGTTCAATATCTCTTAAACGATAATGTTCCCATCTAGGTAGAATATTGATTCTAATAGTTCTTTCTTGTAAAGAGTAGGTCGTTTTTTTTACGGATGGTTTTTTATATACTTCTAACCAAACGGGAAAGTATCCCCCGACTGTTTCGTTTGTTGAATCAAAACCAACATATGCAAGATCGTTCGCCGTTTTTTCCGCAGCGATCCTAGCCTCTTTTTTTGTTTTAAAGCCCCTTTTTGATTTCTCTTTATACTTTTCTGTTCTTTTATCTTTATATCTAATTCTATATTCCCAAGTACCGTTTTCATGTTGTCTGAAACTAGCCAAGATAGTTCACTCCCTGCTTTTATTTTCAGAGTCATTTAGGAACATTTGTTCGGTTTTTGTTTAAAAAAATACTGCGGTAATTTTGTACAAGTTCTTTCGGAATGCCATAATCCTTGAATTCACAATAAGTAATACCCCTTTGAACGGAAGAAAACAATAAATGCATTGCGAAAAAGTTTGCTTCCAGTTCAATTTTTTCAGTTGAAAAGAAAGTGTTTCTTTTCAAGAATGGAGTATTAGAGTCGCTATGAAGCAAGGCGTGTCCTAGCTCGTGAGCGCATACAAAGAAACTAGATTTTTCACTTACCTTTTCATTAATGTGAATGAATTTAGTACGAAAATGTTTGCTGTAGTATCCGAGGGTATTCCCCAAATCTTCATGTATTGTAATGATTCCAAGTTTATTGGCAATGAAAAAAGGATTAGTTGATTTAAATCTACTTTGTAATTTTGAAACAGTTTCAGTAATATCGCCCATGATTTAAAATATCATCCCTTATCTGTATTTTTTAGGAGTGTATTTTTGTTTTGCTATTTTCTTTGCTATTCTCAAAGTGTTCTCGAGACTTGCGATTAAAAGCTCTTTATCTTCTTCTTCCATGTCATCAATGGATTGACCGTCAAAGGCAGCATAACTATTTCCTTCAAGTCCGTTTATGATTTTTTGTAATTCCTTTTGTATGTCCTTCTCATCTTTTTCCGTTAAATCAAAATTTCTTTTAACTTCTGTGCGTCCCAAAAGGTAATCCGTTGACACGTCAAAAAAATCCGCAATTTTTTGGAGTTTATCAGCTCCAGGGGTTTGAGTTTTTAACCTGTATAAAGTGTTTTTTGAATAGCCAAGCGATTGTTCTAAATCATTAATAGAAATTTTTCTTTCGTTGCATAACTCTTTCACTATGTCAAAAACCGTCATATCAACCATCCTTATGAGCTAGTCAAACAAAATTAAATTTTAAGCATAAAAACACTTGATTAATTTACACTTATAGTTTAACATTGGTGACATAAGCTAATTAGTTAGCTAAAAGACAATAAAAAATACGACCTACGAAAAATACATTTTAGACGCTGGGGAGCAATGAAATGTACAATTACAGGCTTTTTAAAGTCTTATTTAGCTATGGGTATATATTAAACTATACGCATAAAAAGGTCAATGGAATTTAGCTAATTAATTAGCTTTTTATATTTTTTGGAAGGAGGCTAACTGTGAAATGTCAATTCTTACTGCTGCTAGAGTAAAGTCAGAAATGTATAAGCAAGGTATAACGCAAAAGCAGTTAGCGGAGTTGTTAGGCGTTTCCTGTCCTTATGTTAGCGATATTATCAACGGGAAAAAAACAGGTAAGAAAGCGCAAGAACACGCTAAACACATTCGTAAGATTCTAGGTATAAAGGAAAGTGGTGAGTAAAAAATGCTAACTTTTCAAATTGATCAAACTCTTTTAGAAGAAAAGGTGTTCAAAGAGCTTGAAAAGCGTCTTGAACAAATAGAACACAGGGTTACATTTTGGGACACAAAAGAATTATGCAAGCAAACAAACATGAGTCTCAACTTCATAAAAGAAACATTTTTTTATGATTCGAGGTTTCCAAAATATCGAGTCGGCACAAAATGGCTTTTTCCCGCAAAAGAATGCGAACAGTTTTTAATAACTTGGCTGAAAGAACAATCCAGGGGATAAAGTTTCGTTTGTTCCCCAAAAGTGGGGAAAGTCGACAATTAAATATTTATAAATCCGAATTGATAGGAGGAAATGAAAATGGACGAAAATAAAGAAAATCCATATGCGCCGGGTCCGGTGAAGGTATGGAAAATGACTAAAGAAGAACTCGAAGCGTATATAGAGAAGCACCCTATTATCTACCGAGAGGAATTAAAACCGTCACCAACCTTCCGCACGGGTAATTGGGGGGCTGAAAAACTATGAGTCTACCTAAACATATCGAGTTGTTGCATACCGTCAAAGCCTGCAAAAACCAAACAATGCAAATTGAGGACGCAGCGACTCATCTAAAAGTACCCGATTTTGTCATTCCTATGTTAGTCAAAAAAAATGATGACTTGAGAATTCAAGGGAATCTGATTCTAGCAAAAAGCGATTCAATGGGACAAGGCATTTTCATACTACTAACTTTCATTAGCATCATCATTATTGCCGGATTTTTCGGAGAGTAAGGAGTCAACCCGCTTATGATTTTCATCACATTAAATAGATTTATTGGAGGTACAAGCATGACTAATAAAATCGTTTGTCCAAGCTGCAAGAGTGAAACGGGCTTTTTTACAAAAGAAAGGGTCACGGGTTCAGCTACCGTCTTTTACAATTCCAATGGAGATTTGGAAGAAGATCAGCACGCAATGTATGATTCGTTATTACATTATGGAGGTTCAAAAGCGTATTGCAGAGCTTGCGAACATTTCATAGGGCGTACTGATGCATTGTGGAGCGGAGACAGAGAAGGTAAATAAAAAACTGATCCGCTCGGGATCAGTCAATTTTCTTACTTGTACATTATAGGGTTGTTGCAAGTAAGGAAGGTACGGGAAGTGTAGGAGCTTCCCCATATTGATACGACTTTAACATGATTAACAAAAAAATACAATAATCAAATTTGAGATAAAAAGGGGATTTTTCTAATGAAATTAATGGGTACGCCTGCAAAGGTTTCTACAGTTAGAGCAAAGTTACAGCATATCGGACGTCAAGAAGATAAAGAGGCTCATTTCTATGATGCGGGCATGGTATCCGTTTTAAAATATGTTGCTGCTAAAACAATTCATGAAACGGAAGGAACAGAGATCGAATGGTCTGATGCCACTTTACGGACACAAGAGAACGTGGATGATTTGTACGAGAAATTAGAAGGGATTTTATCTCATGCAAATGATCTTGTGAAGCTATTGAAAGACCTTGATGACGCTCACGCAGTAAAAGCCAGTCTTGAAATTGAAGATGCTTATGTAACTGGATTCGTAGAAGGTTTCCGCTATTTGATGGGTGAAGCAGCATACAGACAAATTGTAAATTTTCTAAAGTAAGGTGATTTCAAAATGGTCGGTTGGATTAAGTTGCATAGGAAGATTAGAAGTAACCCAATTTTCAATGATCCGCAGCTATTAAGGTTATGGCTAATATGTCTAACAGAGGCTTCACATACGGAACATGATCAGATAGTGGGTAGACAAAAAGTGAAGCTAAAGCCAGGTGATTTTGTAACAGGTCGTTTTGCTTTGATGGACATGTACAATACCGGTCTTAAATCTAAGGACAGGGTAAAGGGAGAAAAGACAATTTTTCGTTGGTTGGAACAGCTTCAAGAAATGGGATATTTGACAATAAAAAAGACCAACAAATTCAGCATTGTAAGCATTGATAATTGGGCTATTTATCAAGATGGAGCTTCCGAAAACGACAACAGTCTGACCAACAAAAGACCATCAAATGACCATCAAATGACCACAAACAAGAATGTAAAGAATGATAAGAATGAAAAGAAGATAAATAATTCTCGTCACAAGTACGAACCTTGTGACATGGAGAATGCCAATTTGCTTTATCAAAGAATCATTGAAAATAATCCGCAAGCTAAAAAACCGAACCTGGAAAAATGGGCTAGTGATTTTAGATTGATTAGGCAGATCGACAAGCGGACTGATGCACAGGTGAAGTATTTGATTAACTGGACACAAAAAGATAGTTTTTGGAAATCAAATATATTGAGTCCTGCGAGTCTTAGAAAGCAGTTTGATAAATTGACCGTAAGAATTAAAAGCGAAAGAGAAGCAGCAAAGAGAAAAAACGCTGTCTTGAATGAAAAGGAGTTTGATTTGACGGATGACTAAAAAAGAAACACTTGAATTACTAAAACTAATCAAGACATACTTCGAGCATTTTGAAATAGATCAAGAAAGAATCAACGCATGGGCAAGAATCCTAAAGCCCGAGAATTACGAGCAGATCGAGGCGAATTTGATCGTTTATGTGAAATACAATCAGTTTCCGCCAAAAGTTGCTGATCTAATCAAAGCAAAAGAAGCAAGGAAAGACCGGTCCGCTGCCATACCGAACGTCGATGAAACTCAAAACTATCTTTCTGAAATGGACAAGGCAGAACCAACCGAGGAAGAACTAGAACAGATCGAACGGCATAAAGCAGAGATACGAAAGGTACTTGGGATAGGTGATCCATCATGACAGGAGCGGTATTTTATTTCAACGACGAAGCAGAACAGCAATATCTAGGCGCAATCTTGCAAGAGCCGGATTTGATTAAATATTCGCAGCTCAAGCCAATTCATTTCTACCGACAGCAAAATCAATCTATTTACAAAGCCTTTCAAGAGCTTGATAAAAACGGCGATCCTATCGACATTGTGTCAGTTATTGAGCATGTGGGTCGAGAAAGCCTAAAGGGGATCGGCGGAAGAAAATACTTAACTGAATTGATGAATGCCTCAATCACTACAGCAAAACAAGCATTCTATGAAAATCTAATTATTGATTATTGGAAAAAGCGAGAGATTGCGAAAGTTGGTGTCAAACTTAAAGAATCTTCCAACAGCGACGATACGAGTCAAACTATACAAGAGGGTATAAGCTCTCTCATGAGTTTAGAGGATGCAACAGGCACAGACGACGACGGGTCTATCAATAATGACCTAGTTGAAATCTATCAAGAGTTAGAAACGCCTAAAGGTGATGTAACTGGTATGCCTAGCGGCTTTACAGAATTGGACCGAATGACGTCGGGTTTTCAGCGGCAAGAATTTATAATCGTCGCCGCTCGTCCATCCGTAGGAAAAACCGCCTTTTGTTTGAATGTAGCAAGCAACTTCATGGAAAACCCGCTTAATTTAGGTAAAGGCGGAGCGGTTGGCATCTTTTCGCTTGAAATGTCACGTAAGCAATTAATAAAACGGATGCAATCAAGCATAGGTAACATTAACGCTCAATCCATCCGCACGAGTAATTTAAACGCTGATGAGTGGGGCAGATTAAGCAAAGTGAACGGGGTTTTAGATTGTGCCGCTCTTAGAATATTTGATCAACCAGGCATGACGATAAATGACATTTGGGCAAAGGCTCGCAAAATGAAACGGGAATTTGAAGGCAAGGACATAATGATCATTATTGACTATCTGCAATTGATCGTCGGAAATCCAGTCCATAGAGGAAACAGACAAGCAGAAATCGGAGAAATAAGCCGTATGCTCAAGCAAATGGCAAGGGAATTGGATATTGCTGTCATTGCATTGAGTCAGCTTTCACGTGGAGTCGAACAACGCCAGGAGAAGCGCCCTATGATGTCAGACATTAGAGAATCGGGGCAGATCGAGCAAGACGCTGATGTTATCGCATTTCTCTATCGTGATGACTATTACGACAAAGAAACAGAGAATAAGAACATCATTGAAATCATTATTGCTAAACAGCGTAACGGTCCAGTCGGTACTGTTTCACTAGCGTTCGTCAAAGAATATAACAAATTCGTCAACCTGGAATATAGGGAATCGGCATGACGGTCAAAGATTGGTATAAAGAGGCGATAAAGCTCAATCAGTACGCCTTGATATTGCTGATCGAATTCCTTGTATACGAAAAGTCAGTGATAAAAATGACGGACCCAGAAGAAAAACTTTTCTTTTACTTACAACCGAAATTTCATTCGAGAATGAATGAGCATTTGAAGAGCTATCATACAAAAATTCAATTGGAGGAATCGGGCATATGAACAATGAAAAAGAGCGTCTAACAGAGAAACAAAGACAATTTTTCATAGAATGGCTATGCGTAGCGGGGCGAGGATTTTCTCGGGAGTATTACGAGAAAATGGATGACAAAGAACTAGAAAAGCAATATATGCTTAACGTTCCCCAAGAAATTTAACTCAACAAAATTTTCGTTCAGATCCAGTAGCAAGGTGAGGCGAGGAAATGAAAAAGAGACTACTAATCTTTTATATCGTGTTCGGATCGCTGTCAGCTTTAGCGGTTATGTATATAAATTAAGGAGGCAATGAAAGACTTGAGATTACAGGACGTTCCAAGTAAAATTATAGATATAGAGAACATAGGAAAAGAGCCTATTCTTTTTGTTTTATCTGATGGCGTGGCGAGATATGCACAGCTGCCAGCTCATGGTGAAACAAAAATTGTCACCCACAATAACAAAGTGACTCGATTGATTTTTAACGAAGGCGAACTATTTGAATAAAACCGTTCTACCGGAAAGCCGGGGGGCACTGATCATGACAGCAAAGCGCTGTGTGTGATTGGTGTCCCCTTTTTTTATTTTCAGAAAAGGAGAAAACAAAATGAAAACGTTGAGAGCTGCTTTTCTAAAAGCGGGTTATAAATCTATGTCAACTAAAAGAACTGACGTTCCTGAGAACAAATGTACCCGAAATCACACGCAGGAGCTTTCAGAAAGAGAATTAAGAGAGCTTATGGGTAATTTATCGCCCAACATATAAAAGAGGGCGTGGCGGGGCATTTAAAAGCAAATAAAAAGGGGGGAGTATTTTTATGTTGGGTGAACCACCTGTAATAGACAAAAAAGAAACTAGAAAAAGAGTTGAAAGTATACTCGACAACTATCGTTTGTATCTTCTTCAAGTTCCCGATGATATGCTGCCGAAGATAACAGGAGGATTCAGCATAGTGCCGCCCGCCACTACCAACGCTTTCCGCTCATCCACTGAAAGCACAGCTATTAAACGGATTGAATGGGAACAAAAACGAAATGCCTTTCTTGAGAAGGTGCAAAGAGCGGTCAATCGTCTTCCGTATAATGAGAGGCAGATCATTATAAAACGTTACATGCAGCAAGAACCTGTTTTCGATTACCAGGTATATAATGAAATCGGCATGAGTGAAAGGTCTTATGCTCGTCTCAAAGCACGTGCGTTTATTAATTTGGCTTTTGCTCTAAATATAGAGATACATAAAGCAAATTTTTAATTATTTCAGGTAATGTTATTCTATTGTTGAAGCATATTATTTACAGCAGTAAATAAATTTTGCTGGAAATAATATAAATATCAGCTGATTAGTGTAAAATGATTACAATAAGAATTTTGGAGGAACCTATCATGGATTTTATTGCTATTTTTAAAATTCTAAAAATAATCTTTAGTGCAATTCCATGGCTATTAAGTGTTACTGCTCTTTTTCAGTTCCTATATAATAAATATCCCAAATTTTATTTCTTTTTTGTAAAAAGGTTTAAGAAATGGCGAGATACAAAATGGAAATTGACAGTTAGTGTGTCAGTCCGAAGAGACCTTGATTTTTTTAGAATCTTAGAAGAGGTAATTAATGATGTATTTGGAAAAAGACAAAGAGTTTTTAATCTGAAGAATAAAAAACAATACGAATTCTCGGACTACACTCTTACTGTTCAATATAATCTTGACTGTAGTAACGAAGAGTACGTCACAGTAGAATTATTATTTGGAACGATAACTGCTACGAAGTCAACTGCTGTTGATAAGCTGAAAAATCTAAGGAAATTGTTCAATAAACTTAACTCTAGAATTGATTTTAGAGATGAAAGTTATAGCATGAATATTTATTTCATAACCATGAAAAATCCATTTTATGGACTAATGATTCAAAGATTAGGTCCAGAGCATATACAATATTTTCAATGTAATTTTTCTATAGACCAATTGGAACGTAAGATGTTTAAAAAAAGAACTCAACAAACTGAAACAAATCAAGAATTAACAATTTTTAAAGATTATATATCCATAAATCACCATAATTATGATACAATAGAAGATATTACAAAAAAATGTCTTCTGTTGGAGGGGTAATTGGATTGAGTATTATAAGCATTAATATTTATGACAAGCTAAATGATGTTGGAAATGATGAAACGTTAGAGGTTTTTTCCCATGAGAAAAACGAGATAATAAATGGATATGAGGAAAAACTACAAACTTATATCCTTATCAATAGTATTTCACCCACTGGATATCAAAATATCCAAATTATTAATGATGAAGTGTTCGCTCAAACTGTTAGGGTTAAAGGCGAAGTAGTACATGAAGTGATTAAACAAGATATGTATCAAGCATACGTAAAAGTCAAAAATAAGAAAGTGAAGGGTGTGGGCAATTTAGTCACTCTTTGCAGAAAAGATAGTTCTTTAAAAGCGAAAGAGATTTTGGAGCAGAATTTTGGAGATGAATATGAACAACACAAGTTTGATATTTTAAAAATAATTGACGCGGCATCAGATGTAAGAAACGCACGTTTTAAAGTCAAAATTGAAACAGTTAGTTCCGTAAGTATGGGAGGAACTAGAGTTCACGATACCCAATATTACAGCGAAATGTTAAGAAAGGGTCAACTATCTGCGGTCATAATAAATTATGATATGCCTCAACAATCTGTAACAATTAGAATTAATGTTGATGGCACAGTGCTCTTATATAATTCTTTGACGGATTTTGAAATACTAGACTTGGTAGAGGATTTACTTAATATTGAATAGTTATATAAATTGCATCCTTTGGATGCTTTTTTGTTTGGCGGAAAACTGGCGTATTTTTGGCGTAATGTTGGCGCAGCATGACAGAAAAAAGGTTGTAATATTGTATTATGCGATAGATGAGAACGGCTTCCGAAGGAGGTCGTTTTTTTTTCATTCACTAAAATTTAAAAGGAGTTGATTAATTATGGCGTCAGGATTTGGAGTGTCGGCGAACCCGACAAAAGCCAATCATATTCTAGGTGAGGACAAGGTCGTACGAATTGCGGTGCAAAACCATAACGACTTTAGTGCTGGTCCAAACCTTATTCCTCAACGTAAGGAAGGTGGAAAGTGGGTAACGCTTAAAACGAACAGCCCAAACCCACTCAACCCAGGTGAAAAACTTTATGATCAATTTGACATAAAGGAATCATTCGGGAACAAAAAAGGGACATACCGATTTAAGGTGGATGCTGAACGATATGACAAGCAGGGCAACCACGTTGAAACGATTGGTACGTTCTACACTAGCGAATTTTATATTAAATAATAATTGAAGCACCGTCTTTCATGGCGGTGTTTTTCTATTTGCTGTAAAGCGTCCCTGTCTGTTTACAAAATCAATGGCGGCTAACAAACAGGGGCGGCTTAGATCAAATAAAAAAGGAGAGTGTGACTTATGAAATCGGGCTATGTGGTCTTAACGGATTATGATTGCGATCCCTTCATTTTGTATTATGGAGATTTTTCAGAGGCAAAAAAAGAATTTGAACGAAGAACTAACAACAAAAATGAAAACAGCTTTAACATACATCTTTGTCAGAAGCTTGAGTCTTTTACAAGTGAAGGTAATAAGTGATGCCATTAAAACGTTGTAACGTTCCCGCCTGCCGGGAATATATAGACTGGACCGAACGCTATTGTACAAAGCACCAGGGCTATGCTGATAAGCAATACAACAAAGATGTTAGATACAACAGGGAGAACGAAGCACATTACAAATACTATCAAAGCAGAGAATGGAAATTACTTCGAGAAGCAAAGAAGCGTGAGAGTCATTACAGATGCGCTGTGTGTGCCGCAGAAGGACGTGTAAACATGTCCAATAGGTTAGTAGTCCATCATAAGCATAAAGAGCTTAGAGAGGTGTTTCATGATGATATAGAGCGTAATGACTTAAACAATCTTGAAGTGCTTTGTCAGTTTCATCATAACCAGATTACTTTTCGGAAGTGATCAACCTTTCGCTCGTCCTAACTGTTATAATAATTAAATATACCAAAATTAGGGGGATAAAGATGGCAAAGGTAACAGTTTGGGACGAAGAAATATTTAACATCTTTATAGTTAGTAAATTAGAGATTTTTAAAGAGTATGCGAAATTAATTGAAGAAAAAATTGATCAAGAATCCAATTTAGAAATTTCTTTTTTAAATACACTTAATGAATATGATAAAAATAAATATTTAAACGATAACCTAGATAATTTTTATAACCTTCAAGTTGCCTACCCAAACTTATTAAGACAATCTCTACTAGTAAGTATAATTTCTTTTTTAGAGGTAGAGTTAATAAGTTTATTTAGACTAGAAAATGAAACTTTAGTTAGTTTGCAAGGAAATATACTTCAAAAAATCTCAAAATACGCAAAAGCTGAACATGGTTCATTTCCAAATAGTAAATCGTACTGGAATTATATACAGAATGTTTATGAACTAAGAAATTGTATTGTTCATAATTCAGGATTCATCAGTATGTCTAAAAATCCTAAACGATTAAGCAAAATAATTGAAAGGTTTAAGCATGTTAAGGGCGCAACTACGATTAATATAGAAAAAGATTTTTTGTTTGAGTTTATAAACGAAGTAAAGAAATTTTTACTGGATTTAAGGCTCGAATATACAAAGAAGTCCCCCCAATATTAAACGGGGTGGGCTTTTTTGATTCCTGGAAATCGGCGTCCCCTCAACTTTAAAAAAAGTGTTGAAATGGATTTTTGATTTTTCCTGTTTTTTGCGGTTTTTCACTCATTCATAAAATGGCTTGGTCCTTTACAGGCGTTGAGATAGAGCGGTATTTCTCATTTGTTTATTTGCCTAAAATTAATAGGTTGGATTTTGCTGAAAGGTGGTGGTTTTTATTGGCGAGAAGAAAACAAATGACGGACACATTAAAAGGGCAAATATCAAACGAAGAACGAGAGCAGCGGCAGCAGCATGAAGAAAAATTGAAAGGCATTTCGCCATTGAAAGAGAACCCGCCTTATTGGCTGTCAACAATGGCAAAAAACGAATGGATCAGAATTTACCCTCATATTATCGAGCTGCCTATTTCGGAACTGGATCGCACTTTGTTGGCTATGTACTGTAATAGTTACGCACAGTATCGCCAGGCATTAGAAGATGTGGCAAAAGAGGGGCAAGTCGTTTTTGAAGTGAATAGTAAAGGGTTTGAAGTGAAAAAGAAAAACCCGTCTATTGAAATCATGATGCAAATGTCGAAAGAGATTCGAGCTATTGCAGGGCAACTTGGTCTTGCGCTAGATGCTCGATTACGTCTAGTTGGTTTAGGTGAAGAGAGCGAGGATGACGATATATTTGAGGCAATGAGGCAGGATGACGACGATTAAAATAGACCCCGGTACTCTTTACGCTGAAAAAGTAGTGAACGGGGAAATTGTAGCAAGTAAAAAAGTCATCCAGGCTTGTAAAAGACATTTGCGGGATCTTGAAAAATCAAAAAACCCTAACTATCCATACGAGTACAAGCCAAAAAAAGGGGCGAAGGTTGTAAAGTTTCTTGAAATGCTGCCGGATATTTCAACGGGGAAACCTACGTCTTTAGCACTCTTTCAAAAATTCATTGTCTATATGATATTTGCCTGGCGAGACAAAGAAACAGGATATAGACGATTTACAAAAGCATATATAAGCATGGCACGTAAAGGCGGTAAATCCGTTCTTGTTGCCGGGATTGCTTTATATGAATTGCTTTTCGGTGATGCGCCTAGATACGATCGACAGATTTACACGACGGCAAACTCTCGCAAACAAGCAAAAGCGGTTTTTAACATGATTGTCATGCAACTTAAAAAGTTGCGGAAGAAATCAAAACAAATTAAGAAAATGACCAAGATCATTCAAAATGAAATCCGTTTTTTGCTAGAAGATAGCATTATCATGCCGTTATCTCGTGATACAGACAACCTTGACGGATTAAACGTATTGGTCGGTATTCTTGATGAGTTTCACACGGCTACAAATACAAAAATGATTGAGGTTTTAGAGTCCTCACAAGGTCAGCAAGACCAGGGGCTTATCTTGATCATTAGTACAGCGGGTTTTAAGCTCAACGGTCCTATGTATGCACAAGAATATCCGTATGTAACGGATATCTTGAGCGGGAAGAAAGAGAACGAAAACTATTTTGCGGTTATCTATGAGCAAGATGATGAAAAAGAGATAAGCGACGAAAGCACTTGGATAAAAAGCAACCCGTTGCTTGAAGTTGAAAGCATGAAAAAGAAATTGCTCAAGAACCTACGAAAAAAATTGAAAGAAGCCCAGGAAAAAGACGATTTGAACGGAACGCTTGTTAAAAACTTTAATTTGTGGCGTTCTGCTTCGTCAGATAGTTTATTGAACGGTGACGATTGGAAAGATTGCGCCGTTGAGGAGAAGCCGGATATATACGGGAAGCCTGTTTATATCGGTGTGGATTTATCCAGGTCGGAAGATTTATCTTCACTTGGCTTTATTTATCCTTTAGAGGATGCCGAGGAAAACTTTTATGTTGATAGTCATTCGTTTGTCGGGCGTAAAGGCGGTTTAGAAAACAAGATACAGCGTGACAAAATTGACTACAAGCGGCTTGAGCAAGAAGGGTATTGCACAATAACAGACAAAGAGTCCGGCATCATTAATTTACAACAAGTGATTGATTACATGGTCGATCACATAACGAAAAATGATTTGCAAGTGAAGGGCATCTTTTATGATCCATATAACATTTCATTGTTTTTAAATGAAATTGAACATTACGGATACCCTGCTATTGAAGTAAGACAAGGGGTAAGGACGTTATCAGAACCAACGAAAAATTTTAGACTTAACGTCATGGATCAACGTCTCCTGCATACAAACAACCCATTGCTAAACCTTGCAATTAATAACGCCATTTTGAAAAAGGTCAATGATACGGTGCAGATCGACAAGGACTTGAACCGTGAAAAAATTGACCCGATCGCTGCTTTAATGAATGCATATACAGAAGCAATGTACCATTACGAACAAAACGAAACAGATTGGGACGCCTACTATCAAAGTGAAGACTTTGGAATATAGAAGGAGGGGAAAGAGTGCCAAAACAATTTAATCATCTAATTTTAGGAGTATGGCGGTTCTTCATATCGAACCTTCATACTCTTTTGTTTTTGTTAGGGCTAGTCCTCATCAATACCGCCGTTTATATGGTCGGAATGATTTTGGGGATAGCGGCTAGTGGTATTTTGCTAGTCTTTGTTGCCATTCTTCTCAACCATGAAACAGAAAGGGGGTAGAGGGAATTGGCATTCTTTAGATCAATAAATCAACAAAGCGCAGGGCAAAGGGAATTTAACGAAATTTTGGTGGGCTTAGATGGTTTAAGTTATGTTCCGGCAACAGCCATTAAAAATAGTGATGTGTTCACAGCGGTTCACGTATTGGCGTCTGACATAGCAGCAAGTCCGATCATGATTAGAAACGAAGGAATAGAAGAAAAGGATAGTGACTTGTTTCAGCTTATCAACGAGCGCCCTAACGAATATTACTCGGGGTACTCATTCAAATATATTCTTGTCGCTAATGCGCTTTTAAACGGTCAATCGTTTGCTTATATCAAACGGGATAAAGGCGGCACGCCCTGGGAGCTTATTCACATGTTAAATAGTGAAGTCTCGGTTGATCAGATAAAGGGACGAAACGATATTGTTTATCGTTATTATCCTTCTGACGGAAAAGAAACTATTTTGAAACCGTCTGACGTGCTGCATATCAAGTTTTCCTCACTGGATGGGGTAAACGGAAAGAGCCTCTTATCATGTCTCAAGCATGAACTTGAAAGCCAGGAAGCGGGCAAAAGGCTTGTCACGGACTTTTTCAGACGTGGTACAAATTTGAGCGGCATTGTAACGCTTAAAAAAGGCGTACCGTCGCCCGAAGCAAGGGAAAACGTGCGTAATGAATTTGAAAAGGTTAATTCAGGAGTGAGGAATCAACAAAGAATTGCTGTATTAGGCGAAAACGAAGAATTTAAGCAGCTCGAAATCAGTACAAAGGTTCTTGAGATCGTCAATAACTACACGCATTCAACCAAACAAATTGCGAAAGTGTTCGGGTTGCCGCCTCATAAGTTGGGAATCGAGCAAGTGAACACTTCACTAGAACAAGCGAACCTGGATTATTTGACAAACACCCTTTCAAATTACTTTGCTGCCATTACAGCGGAGTTAAATTTCAAAATGCTGTTTTACCCGGAAAGCAGGACCAAACGCTTTCAATTTGACGCAAGAAGATTTAAGGAAACAGACGCTAAAACAAAGCGGGAAAATGTCATTGCATTACTTCAAAACGGCATTTACTCACAGAATGATGCGTTAGCAGAATACGGGATTGCGCCTATTGAAAATGGAGATAGGCGCTTTATGAGTTTGAACTATGTGGATGTTGACATTATGGACGAAATCCAAAAAGCGAAGGCGAAGGGGCTTCCGATTCCTACGGTCGATAAAGGGGGTGATGATATTGGAGAAGGAGATTAGAGCCGTTCAAGAAGGTTCGCTAAAGGCGACAGAAGAAACCGATAAAGGCAGGAAGATTACAGGCTACGCTTTGAAATTCGGTACACGCAGCCAAAACCTGGGCGGCTTCATCGAAACCATTGAAAAACGAGCGCTGCAAAATGCTGATATGTCAGATGTAAGGGCGCTTATTGATCACGATCCGTCAAAGATTTTAGGAAGAACAAAAGCCGGAACGCTGAAACTATCTGTGGATGACATTGGATTGCGTTTTGAATTGTCTTTACCTAACACGCAATACGCTAATGATCTATACGAAAACTTGAGACTTGGCAACGTTTCAAATTGTTCATTCGGTTTTCATCTTGCTAAAAACGGCGACAGCTTTAAACGAGATGAAAAATCGGGGCTGCCATTGCGGAGCTTAACGAACATTTCCCGAATTACTGATGTGTCAATAGTCACTTATCCGGCTTATGAAGACACAGATGTTTCGATCGCCCAGCGGCATTTAAAGCAGCATCAAAGCAGCCATTTAGAAAAAGAAAAAATCAAGTTAGAGCTTGATCTAATTGAATTAAGTCTTTAGAAAGCACTCGTACATTGCGGGTGCTTATTTTATTTGGAAAAGGAGCTTGTACACATGTTAAAAGAGAAAATCCAGGAATTACGTTCAGAGATCACAAAGAGACAAACGGCTATCAATACAAAAATCAAAGAGGCTCATCAAAGAGCGGAAGAAGACAAGCTAGAAGAAGCAAAAACGATTAAAGATGAAATCACTTCTTTAAAAGCAGAGATTGAGACAATGACAGAAAGGCTAAAAGAATTAGAAGAATTGGCAGGAATGGAAGCCGAAGAAATCACAGAAGGGGCACGTGGAGGAAAAACAGGCGAAGAAAGATCACTTCAATTAGGCACGCCGCAGGTGCGCTTGGATAAAGGAATTGAGGAACAGCGCCGCAGCTTTGAAACGTTCTTGCGTACTAGAGGTGAAGTCCGGGACGGTTTGACAACAGAAGGAGCAGCCGCAATTATTCCGATTGAAGTCATTACGACACCGCAGAAAACGCCGGAAGATATTGTTGATCTTGTTGAATTTGTGAATAAAGTCAATGTGACAGCATCATCCGGTTCATATCCAGTTTTAGAAAACACAGAAACCGAACTTGTATCGGTTGCGGAACTTGAGAAAAACCCCGATCTAGCAAACCCAAAATTCAATAAAATTGATTGGAAAGTTGAAACGTATCGTGGTCAATTGGCTATCTCTCAAGAATCAATTGATGATTCCGGCGTCGATTTGACTGCACTTGTAGCGGATCATCTGCAACAGGTTAAACGAAACACAAGAAATACAAAAATTGCTGGTGTTTTAAAAACGTTTACAGCTAAAACGGTATCAGGTACGGACGATATTAAGCAGATTTTGAATGTTGAACTTAAACAAGCCTATGTTCGTAACATTCTTTCGACGTCATCCGCATTCCAATTCCTAGACACGCTAAAAGATAAAAACGGTCAATACATCTTACAAAGTAACATTTCTTCACCTTCCGGCAAAACACTTTTCGGAAGTCCGATCAAAGTTGTTGATGATAAGTTGCTCGGTAAAAAAGCCGGTGATATGAACATGTTTATCGGTGACTTAAAACGAGCTGCCTTCTTTGCTAATCGTGTAGACGTTGTTGCGAAGTGGGTTGAAAATGCGGTGTATGGTCAAGTCCTTTCCCTTGCTATTCGTTTCGACGTAAAGCAAGCAGACAAAAACGCAGGCTTTTATGTAACAATCAAGCCGCCAGTTGAAACAGGCGCTACAGAATAGGAGTGATGAAATGACCCTTGAAGAATTAAAACATGCTTTAAGGATCACTCATGACCTGGATGACAAAATGCTAGAAACCATAAAAGCGGCTGCAGAAAAGTATATTAAAGATAGCGTCACCTTATCGAAAGAGAGGGACGCTTTTTTTATTGATAATCCTTGTTTTGATGATGCGGTCATGATGCTTTGTGGACACAGGTATGAAAATAGATCAGCAACAACAAACAAGAATTTACAAGAAGTGCCGTTCGGCGTTATGTCGTACATTCAACAATTTAAAGGAGAATACCCTTCATGGACTATGGACGATTAAATACGCCGATATCTTTCGTTAAAAAGTCAAATACGAAAGACCCTATATCCAGGGAGAACACGACCACATTAGAAAGACTTTTCACCACCTGGGCGGAACGGCGAGACCAAAAATTAAGAGAAAAGCTATCAACAGCCGGAACGGTTTTAGAGGATAGTTTGACCTATGTTATTCGCTATCAACAAGTATCAACCATTTCCAACGCTATGCACGTACAGGACCACTTGACCAACGAGCTTTATCAAGTCATTGATATTCTGCCGAACGAGCAGGACAAAGACTTGATCAATGTCTTTGTAAAGAAGGTGAGTTGATGGCGCTTGAAGCTAATGGATTAGAAGAAACATATAAAGCCATTGAAAAGATGGCCCGTCAAAATGTAAAAGCGGAAAAGGCTGCCGTTCATGCAGGAGCAAAGCTGATGGCGGATGGCTTGGAAAAGAACACGCCATTTGATAGCAATAGCGGCAACAAGAAGCATTTGAAAACAGATGTTGTCTATTCCAAACCAAGAGAGGACGGGGAAATATTTTCAACCGTCGGCTATGGTAAGGAAACGGCTTATAGGCTGCATTTTACAAACTTCGGAACGATCAAGCAACGCCCGCAAAGTTTTATCGAGCGCACGATCAACGAGTATGAACAACTCGTTTTATCAAAAATGCAAAGTGTTTATAGGGGGGTGCTCGGTCTATGATGCTGCCAATTCAAGAAGTAGAAATGATTTTGACAGGATCAGCCGATCTGACAAGCTACGTTCCGGATGAAAAAGTCTTTCTTGTGGACGTCCCGGAAACAGATCAAAAAGTAAACCAAGCCCCAATGATCCGTATTAATGAGCTTGAAAGCTATCGTAATGCGTATGAGGATGATCAAGCGACAGGCATAAGCGTTGATATTCAAATAGATTTATGGACGGTGACCATCAAAGAAGCTCAAGAAATACAACCGATTATTGATCGTTTGATGGCTTCGGCTGACTATCAGCAATACGCTTCCGCTTTTGATAAAGACCCGGATATAAAGCTGTACAGATATGCACGAAGGTACAGAGCAAATAAAGAAATAGAAATCAGTTTTGAAAAGAGAGGATGAAATAAATGGCTACAACAGGATTGAGAGATATTCAAGTTGGCGTTTTTGAGGATGACGTCGCCAAAGAAGCAACCGAAGTATTAAAAGTACCTGGCGCAATTGAATCAAAATTAGAACCAAGCTCGGAAATTGCAGTACTTTATGGGGATGACGGTGTATTTGATCAAGAAGGCTCGGGCGTAGGTGAAGCAAAGCTAGAAATAAATGTGGCTGATCTTACAACAGAAATGAAGAACAAATTGCTAGGCGCTGAATTAATTGGCGGGTGGCTTGAGACATATGGAAAAGATACTGATCCGCCTTTCGTTGCCCTCACGTTCCGGCAAAAGACAAAGGGCGGTTTTTGGTATGTGGGGCTTTTACGAGGAAAATTCGGCATCCCATCCACAGAAGGTAAAACAAAAGAGGATAAAGTCGAATTTATCACGCCAACCATTGAAGGACAATTCATGCCCCGTAAATTTGACGGCTTAACTTATGTCATGGCGCATAGTGCAAGCCCTGGATTCACTGAAAAGGGATTTTATGATTTTGTCTTTAAAGGAATTGATACGACTGACGGCGACAACGGAACAGCAGAAGCACCATCAAGCACCACCACAAAAAAATAGTGTTTTCTGATAGCCAGGTAATTTATTTTACCTGGTTAAACTGGATTCATTAAAAAATATACGAGGTGTTTAATATGTTGAAATTAACTATGATTGATGCACAAACAAAAGAAGAAAAAACGTACACAAAGGATATGCCGTCAGCTCGTCAATTAAGACGAGCGTTCGAACTGGAAGCACAAGCAGAACAAGGAAATATGGAAGCTACAACAATGCTTGACGAAATGATTGCCTATGTTGTGGATGTATTCGGGGAGCAATTTTCCTATGATGACTTTTTAGACAACATTCCGTCTGACAAGGCGTTTGAAACCATTGCTGATGTATTGATGCAAGTGACAGGTCAAAAAAAGGGAAACGACGGCTTGAAAAAGAAAGCGGTGAAAGCACAGAAATAGAGTATTTAGAAACGTGGCAAGATTACCTAGATTCATTAGATGATATTTACGAAGATTTGATGAAAGAAGGGTACAAGTATCATGAAATAGACAACATGGACTTGAACGGATTTTTGCGTCTTGCGAATCGAAAAGGACAAAGCGAGGGCAGCGTTCCAATAGATCAAATTTTAAGACCAGGAGGCTTTTAAGCCTTCTTTTATTTTTGAGGAAAGGAGGTAAACCATATGGCAACGGAAGGGCGTCCGATAGGCTCTTTAGTCGTTAATACGACGTTAGATAGTACAGGGTTTGACAAAGGCGTCACAGCCTTGAGGCAGCAGCTTAAAACGGCACAGTCAGCAACCAAAGCAACCGCAGCCGAATTTAAAGCATTAGATGACAAGCTGGGCGAAAGTAAAAGTAAGGTGTCGGGCTTGTCGGATCAATTGAAGATTCAAGAAAGAATTGTAGATTCGTATAGACAAGCATATGAAAAGCAAGTTGAGCAATATGGAGAGGGATCAACCCAGGCGCAGAAATATGCACAACGTTTAAACTCTCAAATAACAAGCTATCGCAACATGCAAAACGCTTTAAGGCTTTCACAAAGCCAGGTTGAAAGACTTGAACGTGCCGAATCAGAAGCAGCAAACAGCGCCGACGATTTAGCAACAAGTCATCAAAATGTATCTAATGATGTAACGGCAGCGGGTAAAGAGGTTTCCAAACTCTCAAGCATTTTAAAGGGCGGATTTGCTACGGCAGCGGTGGCGGGTACGGCAGCCATTGGAGCATTAACGGCAGCCGTTGGCACGCTTGGCGCAAAAATGACGGCTGATATTCAAGCGTCTCAAGGTCGTTTAAGAGCGCAGCTAGGCTTGACGGGTGATGAAGCCAAAAGGCTCACAGGCATAGCAAAAGACGTGTGGGCGCAGGGGTTCGGAGAGAATTTGGATGATGCAAGGAATGGTTTGTTTCAAATTAAACAAAATATCCGAGGCATTGCAGACAAGGACCTTACGGACGTAACCAAAAAAGCCCTGGTGCTTGCTGATGCTTTTGATTCCGAGGTAAACGAAGTTGCGAGAGCGGGCAACAACCTTATGAAAGGTTTTGGCGTGACTGTGAGTGATGCGTTTGATCTCATGACGTATGGCGCACAAAACGGATTGAATTTTTCCAATGAGATGTTCGATAACCTTTCCGAGTATTCAACGTTATTCGGAAAAATGGGTTATTCAGCACAAGAATATTTTCAATTACTCGTCAATGGAACAAAAGCGGGCGTTTACAACCTGGATTACGTCAACGACGTCATGAAAGAGTTTCAAATTCGTGTCAAGGATGGCTCGAAATCGACTAATGAAGCAATGGCGAGTATGTCTAAACCGACACAAAAGGTATGGCAAGACTTTTTAAAAGGTAAAGGGACCGTCAAGGATGTATCAAACACCGTTTTAAAAGAGCTTAAAGGCATGAAAGACCAGGTGGACGCTAACAATATCGGCGTGGCTCTTTTCGGGACAAAATGGGAGGACTTAGAGGCTGACGCCATGTATGCCCTGGGCGGCATTGATGGAAAAATCGGTGACGTAAAGGGCAAAGCTGACGAAGCAGGGGCAGCATTGCAAGACAATCTAGGCACACGCTTTAAAAAGATCGGGCGTCAAGCACTGTCAGCGCTAGAACCATTAGGAGGCGCAGCAGCTACATTTCTTGAGAAGGCCTTTAATATTGCTGATCCAATCATGAAAGAAATGTCCAGCGCTGGCAATACAGTAAAACAGGCAATGGCAGGCATTTGGGGCATATTGCAAGGCGAGGGAAGCGCTGAACGATTAGAGGGTTATGGCATATTATCGCAGCTTTTCCCGCCTGGCGTGGTTGATATGATTGTAAGCACTACTGATACAGTAAAAGGTGTGATTGATAGTATAAAAAGCTCGTTTCAAAGTATGCAACCGATCTTTCAGTCGATCGGCAGAATTTTGATGAGTGTATTTGTCACAATGGCGCCGATTGTAAAACAAGCCCTGGGCGGAATCTTGTCATTTATCGGACAGCTTGCCGCAGTGTGGGGAACATTTTGGAAAGAAAACGGTGGCGTTATTACACAAGCCTTACAAAATATATGGTCTGTGGTCCAATTTGTCATGCCGGCTATACTTTCGATCATACGTTCGATTTGGGGGAACATTAAAGGTGTTGTGATGGGCGCAATGCAAGTTTTACAAGGCGTCATAAAATTTTTCGCTGGCTTGCTGACTGGAGACTTCGGTAAGATGTGGCAAGGCATCAAAGACGTGTTTTTCGGCTCGATTAAAGCGCTTTTGAATTTTGTTCAACTATCCTTTTTCGGAAAGATTCTCGGGATTGCGAAATCACTAGGGAAAGGGCTATTAGGCATCTTCCCGAAAATGTGGTCTAGCATTGTCAGTTTCTTTAAAAATGGTGCTGCAAACACCGGGAAAATGGTCACTTGGCTTAAAGACAAAGCCGTTTCAATTGCAACAAGCATGAAAGACGGTATGGTCAAACGTTTTTGGGACATTGTAGACGCAGCCAAAAAATTGCCGGGTAAAATCGGTAATGGTATTAAAAGCATGGCAGGGGAGGCGCTAAAAGGAGTCAAGGCATTAGCAAATAAAATGAATAACAAACTATCCTTTGTTGTGAATGGTGTTATCGGTGGTGTTAACTGGGTTCTTGGTAAAGTGGGCGTGCCTAAAGAAAATCAAATACCGGAATGGACACCGCCAAAATACGCAAAAGGGACAGGCGGACACCCAGGGGGACCCGCCATTCTAGGGGATGGCGGAATGCAAGAACTGTTTATCACCCCTGGCGGTCAAATGGGGCTGTCTCCTTCAACTGATACAATGATGAACCTTCCAAAAGGAACCGAGGTATTGTCGGGACCTAAAACGAAAGCGTTGTTTGATGACGTGCCATTTTACAAAGATGGTACAGGTAAGGGCGGCAACTTCATTTCTAGTCTTTTCGGTAAAGTGAAAGACCTGGTACTAGATGTGTCTGACTTCATTACAAAGCCTAGCAAGCTAATGAATACATTGCTTCAAAAAATGGGGATCACGACCCCGAGCATGGCAGGCGGCTTTGGTCAGATCGTCAAAGGCAGCTTTTCTTTTATCAAGGACAAAGCGGTTTCCTTTATTAAAAACAAGATAAAAGACTTTGGTTTTGTTCCTGGTGAGGGAGGCAGCGCAGCCGTCAAAAAGTGGGTTGCTCAAGCAATTGCGATTAAAGGAATTTCCCCATCTTTTTCAAAAGCGCTTGAAACGATCGCTATGAAAGAATCAGGCGGAAACCCTACAGTCGTAAACAATTGGGACAGCAACGCTAAAGCGGGGCATCCGTCCCAGGGGCTTATGCAATTCATTCCGTCTACCTTTGCAGCGAACAAAGAACCTGGTTACGGAAATATCAAAAACCCTGTACACCAGGTTATTGCGGCGATCAACTATTTGAATAGTCGGTATGGCGGAATTAACAAGCATCCTGGTTTAGTCAACATGAGAAAAGGCGGCAAGTACATTGGCTATGATAAAGGCGGTATCATTACCCGCAATCATGTGGCAGAAGTCCACAAAGGGGAAATGATTTTACCTTTAAGGCAGTTTAGAAGAAACCGAGCTATGCAGGTGCTTGCTCAAGCTAATCGAATGGTTGGCTATCAGCCCGAGCAGCCGGGACAAGGTTCTACAAATGTAATTGTACAAAATGATAGTGCCGAAGCTATTAAGCAGCTAGAAAACAAGTTTGATCAAATGATCGGCTTATTGACACAGATCGCCATGAAAGACACCACGATAAATGTTGAGGGACTAAATAAGTACAATATGGATTTACTCAAAAATAGGCAGCGTAGGGGAGGGTTTGCGACTTGAGCTATGAATTTTATACAGATTACGGGGAAGGGCTTCAATTGATCAGCGAGCGCCTTCCCTTTTTACGTTGCGTAAAATTTACGCCTGTGTCGGCTTCAATCGAACGTCAAACGGCGGTTGTGGCAAATAGACCAGGATTAAAACAAACGTCGAAAAAAGTCCGTTTCAAAGAAAGAAAAATCAAAGCACGATTTTATATTAAAGCAAAAAGCACGGATCAGTTTAATAGATATAGAGCGGCACTTACTAGGGAACTTGTAAGAGAAGAACCCTATTACATTAGTTGTTCTTTTTCACCTGGTATACGTTACCTGGTGACGTGTGACGACGAAATCGAAATCGAAAAAGATGACGGGAAAAATTATAAAGAAGTGGATGTGGAATTCACCGCAGCGCTTGGGCTTGGCGAAACCGTTTTTAATACTGAAAAGCCCTTGAATTTAAGCGGAGAGTATTTTTATCTCGGCATGAATTTACCGAGTCAAGACGATCTGAAATATCGCTTCACATCCAAGACGTTTAAAGTCTACAACGCTTCTGATGTGACAATTGATCCGATTGACTTTGATTATAGCGTCACGCTGTATTTAACAGGCAAGGACGTGAAGATACGCAATGATGCAACAAAAGAGGCGTTAACAATAAGGGGATCGGTTTCCAAAAAGCAAAAAATTATTATCACAAGACAATATGTCATGATTGATGGGAAAATGGCGGACACATCCGGGCGCTTTCCGAGTTTGCGTTCTGGCTTTAATCCATTTGAGATCGAAGGCGCATCCAGTATTGATATGCGGTTTGTCTTGCGCTTTTACTATAAGTAGGTGAAATGATGAATCAATTATTTGTACAGTCAAAGCACGATCCAACAAATAAAGTACCCTTGGAACATGTAGAACCCGAAGTCTCGGATAAATTAGACGGCACAAAGCAATTATCATTTCAGTGTTTACAAATGCCTGAAACTGAACTTGCTTTCGATATGCTTGTAAATGACAACGTATTGCTTGTAGATGAGATCGAGCATAAAGCGCAGCGTTATATCATTGTAGAGGATGAAAAGCGCACAGAAAACGGCGTGTCATTTCGAAATGTGACGGCTGATCATATGTATATTGTTCGTCTGACATTTAATCAAGTCGACGAAGAAATTAACGGAGAAATAGACATAGACACAGCGCTTAAACACGCTTTAAAAGGGAGCGGCTTTTCATATACCATCATGCCGGATGCTAAAGGCTTGAAAGCCAAACTAGAAGGATTCGGCAAGAAAAAGTCGTTAGAGCTGATGAACGATCTTATATCGGCTTTTGTCGTGGAACTTGATGTAAACAACGATCATATTTACGTATTCAAAGAAATCAAAAAGCGGATCAATTACAAATTAGATACCAGGGCGAATATGAATACTATTAGTGTTAAAAGCAGCTTGTCCGAGTCTTACACACGAATAAAGGGTTATGGAAAGGTGAAGGAAGAAAAGGACACAGCAAGCGAGGAAACAAAAGGCTATGATAGTAAATCGGCGAAATGGAAAACAAACAGTGATTTAAACGCCATGTATGCGGAGGACGTTGGACAAACGTTCTCTTTTACGTTTAAAGGGACAGGCTTCAGCGTGAAGCTGATCAAAGAAAAACTAGGCGGGAAAATCACGTTCAACATAGATAAAAAGACAAACAAAACATTCAGCACGTACAAAGACACAGGCAAAGAAAGTCATGTGGTTGAAACGGTTGACGTGATCCGAGGTCTTGAGGATAAAGAGCATACGGTCGTTGCAACGTTTAAGGGAAAGGACAGCAAAAACCCGAACACGAAAAAAATGAAAACGGGTTTCCGGGTGAGCGTGCCTAACGGGAATTTTATCGGACTTTATCGGACCTTTAAAAATGATGAAAAGTACATGTTCCCACCTGTGACATACATTCACCCGGACGAAAAACTTTTTCTTGTAGACGGTCGCCCGAGAGTAGCGGAAACAGTTTACGAGGATTCCATTTCAAAAAAAGAGGACATGGAAAAACTTCTAAAAGAGAAAGTTGACCCTTATCCAAAATTAACTATCGAATTGGATTTCGAAAAAGTGTATGATCCGAAGCTCGAAGCGATTGAGGACAACATTTGTAAAGGCGCTATTGTTCCAGTCATAGCGGATACAGCATACGGCATCCTGTTTGAAGGAGAGGTAAGGGTACAGGAAATCAAATACAACCCTCTCAATTTAGACATGAAGCCGTCTGTCACGCTGACGAATTATCGTAAAGACATTATTGACTATCAACTAGAACAGACCGTCGCAATGAAGAAGCAGCGGGATTTAATCAAGAAAGAAATAGCCGAAATGCTTGAGGCTCAAAAGAGCATAGCAAGCAGCACGCAAAATCAATTAAATAATATCAATACAAAGGTTTCTCAGGATTTGAGCTTGTCATATTCAAGCGTTACGAAAACCTGGTCAATTGATGATAGCAGTGTTGACGGTGTGGAAATTGACGAGGTAGGGAACACCGTTGATATTGATATAGGAATTGACATAAAACCGAAAAGTCCCAGGGCGGGCGTTGATTTTGATTTAAGTCTAAAGGGAATCACGGCAGGCGCAACCGTTGATAGTACCAACCCAAGCGGCATGAATATTATGCTTGCTAAAGACGGTCAAAGGATCAGCCCAACGGCTGCCGATATACCAAACGGCGCACAAATTAATATTTCATTTTACTTAGATAGCTGACGATCAAACGTCGGCTATTTTTTATGAAAGGAGCTGATAGCATGGGAAGGTTCAATTTATTGAAAGTCTTTAAAATTGGCAGAAATGCAGAGTTTGAAGACAACCTATCGCAAAATGCAAGATCAATAGAAAACGCTTTGAACCAACTAGACATAGAAATCAAAGAACATAAAGGGAGCGAAAAAGCTCACGAAGCGGCAAGCATCATCCACAGAGGAAAAAGCGTTGGTCACTGGCTTAATAGTTTATGGTCTAGATTGATTAACTTAATTGTAAATCACGACGGTAATGACGTGAAAGAGGTCGTGGATGGTCGGGTTGCAATAGATGCTACCATTCATCCAACCTTAAACGACCGACTTGAATATGACTTTGATAGGTTGGAGCAGAAAGTGAATGACATGCTTTCAATTCTGTCTTTGCAGCCGTTTCTAAACAAATACGGCAACTTTACGAAAGCTCTTCAAGCTGCCCTTGATTTGTCAAAAGATCGTCCCATTTGGCTTTATATTCCTTCGGGTGGCTACACGCTGCGTGAACGGGTGAGGATTTATAAAAACACTCATATCACTTTACAGGCAGGTGCAAAGATCAAGCGTGGCTTTGTTGGCAGCATGTTTGTAAATGGTGATTCAAATGAGAGTTTCACCGGGTACAAAGGGCACGGAAACTTGATCATTGATGGACAAGGAACAATTGACAGCATGGGGCATGAAATCAAAGAGCAGTGTTCTATTTTTGGCTTTGCTCATGCTTCCGGCATTATCATGCGAGACCTTACATTGAAAAATGTTTGCGGGGGACATGCTTTCGATTGTGCCGGGAATGAAAACGTGTTGATCGACAATGTGACATTTGAAGGGTTTGCTGATTATGTGGGGGATAGATGGTTTTCCGCAGCGGTTCAAGTCGATTTGATGAGATCATCGGGCAATTTTGGCGCTTTTGGCGCTTATGATCACACACCGACAAGAAACCTTACAATGCAAAATTGTACTATCCGTAAATCAGCAGAGCTTGGGGGCTATCCTAGAGCGATAGATTCACATACAAGCACGGACGGCGTTCTTTATTCGGGCATTCGATTTCTCAATAACAAGGTCTATGATTGCACAGAATGGGCGGTGTCGGGCAACAAATGGCAAGATGTATTTGTTGACGGCAACACTTTTGAAAACTGTTCCGGCGGCGTTAGAACGTTATTGCCTGGACCAAACAGCATTTATACACAAGATAAAAACGGAAATCAAACGGGACGTGTTAATAAGACAAAGCGTCACACAATTACAAACAACAAATTTAAAAACATGTCGGCTGACCATGCAATCCAGGTTTACGGTCGTAAAGGTTATCAAACCATTGATCATGTGGTCATTTCAAAAAATCAAATTGACGGCACCACCAGGCACGGTATTCATGTGTCAGATGTAAAGCATTTTGTTATTGATGATAATACCTTAGAAAATGTCGGGCATCATGGCATTTTAGTTACCCGCAGCACTCGGGGAAAAGTTCACCACAACACAGGACGAGAAATTCAAGGAAACGGCGTGCGGATCGAGGAAGGAAGTTGTGATTTTGTTTCTGTGGATGATAACACGCTAGAAGAGATCGGATTTTCGGGTATATCTGTCTCGGGTGATTCTGATTATGTACAGGTAGATAAAAATACAATCATGAATGCGGGCAAGCGTGGTGATGAATACGATTTTATTCTATTTATGGATGGCGTGAAAAATAGCGCCGTTCGTAATAATACAGCAATTGGTAAAACGGGAAGGTACGGTATGTATTTAACAAGCAAATGTTCATCCATTCAACACTATGGAAACCGATTAAAAGGGGCAGGGAAAGTATCAGCATTAAACGATAATAGCGTTGATCCAATTCGGACAGTTGAAAATATTACTTGATTTGAGGGGGGATATCATGACGAATCAACTTTTTAAAACTGGCGTGCTGCCTTTCGTGGTTGACGCCTATGATCAAAGCGTGTACGATTCAAAAATTGTTTTCTCAACCCAGGACATAGGCACAGCAAAGCTGGTCTTTCAAATGTGTAAAGATGGTGTGCCACTTCCATTGTCAGCGGTTGACGGAAAACTCGTACTAAAGTTTGCAAATGGATCGAAAAACATTCGGAATATCACTCTTATAGACAAGATTGAGGGAATAGCTGAATACGTCTTAGATAATGACGAAATCAAGCTATATGGCAAGGTTCAAGCGTCCTTGAATTTGTATTATCGAAACGGACAAGCCTTGTCAATTCACGAATTTACATTTGATATTCAGCGCAATTTAATTGACCAGGACATTGCCCCGGCAGCGGAATTTTATATTGATGATTTTCAATCGTTGAAAAAACAAATTGAACGCATGGCAGCGGAACTTGAAGCAGATATAAATAAACGAACTGACGATATGCAAGGAAAGATTGATAAGATCACGAAAGAGCTTCAAGAGCAGCTTGATCACTTGAAAGAAAAACTAGGTGATCTCGAAGTACTTGAAACTAAAGAAGGCGCACAAGCTAAGGTAGATGAACACGCTAAGAATACAAAGTTGCATGTCACAGAAGAAAAACAAAAATCATGGGATGCAAAAGAAACCACAACTGGGTCACAGGCAAAAGCAGATGCAGCACTTTTAGCAGCCAAGAAATATACGGATGAACATGCTAACAATAAAGAAATACATGTTATACAGTCCGATAAAGATAAGTGGAACAACGGTCAATTATACAAAATGACGCAAGATTCAGGGACACGAAAATTGATACCTGATGGTTCTGATTTACTCACTTTACCGCCTGGGTTTTATTTTGGGATTAATAACAGGCTTTTAAATAATCCTGATCCATCTGATACCGGGTGGTTTAATTATGACGTGTCCGAAAGTGGATCGGGTAGAAAAATGATTATAGCTGTAGCGAGCTACAAGAATACGATGTGGTATGGAACAGTTCATACTAACGGGGATTTTAAAGGGTGGAAACGTGTGGTGACTGATGCTGATTTAACTAGCTCATGGAATCAAGTTACATTAGTCACGGGAGTAACAAAGCACTTTGCGGGAAATCCTCTCCTATTCTCAATTCGTCAAAATACGCTTCATCTACGCGGGTCTTTCGAGGGAATACCGGCAAATGATGCTGTAATTGCACGTTTTGCTCAAAAACCGTCAACAAAAGCTGTGTTTGTCGGTGCAACGGTAGGTTCTTATGGGGCAGCTAGATTTACATTAGAGAAAGATGGTTCTTTACGTTTTGATGGGATGTCTGCAAACGATAATTCTTTTGTAAGCAGGTTTGAAATAAATGAATCTATTCCGTTGTGGTAGGAGGTAAGATACATGCACATTTATTACTATGACGAAAATTTTAAATATCAAGGCGAAGATGTAATTGATCATGACGAGCTGCCGAAAAATGCTACGGATGTAAGACCACAAGAGGGGTTGTATCTTCCCGAGTATGACGAGAAAAAAAGAGTGTGGTTTGAATCAGCATCTAAAGAGTATATAGAGAGCTTGCAACCAACGCCGCAGCCGTCAAAAATAGACCTCATGGAGAAACAAGTTGCCGAGCTTTATTACTTGTTTGCATTAGGGGGTGATCCATCGTGAGTGATTTCGATTGGTTCAGTAGAATCAAAGGTTTTTATGATAGAGAATTATGGACAAAAGAAATGGTTTATAACACAGTAGCAGCGGGGAGAATCACACCCGAACAATACGAGGAAATAACAGGTGAGCCGTACGAGGTATAGGCTTATTTTTTATGTTTATGGCGGGAGAAGGTGAGAGTGATGGAAATGGATATTGCACAGTATTTAATGACACAGGGACCGTTTGCGGTTCTTTTTTGTTGGGTGCTGTTTTATGTGTTGAACACGACAAAAGAGCGTGAGAACAAGCTAAACGAGCAAATAGACGCACAAAATGACGTACTAGCAAAGTTTAGTGAGAAATATGACGTAGTAATCGAGAAATTAGATAGAATCGAAAGAAATCAAAAATAAGAAAAGAGGTATTTAATATGAAAAACTTTGACAAAGGCACGGTCGTTCGCACGGTGCTTCTTTTTATTGCATTGATCAACCAAGGACTTATCATGTTTGGCAAACCTGTTTTGCCGATCAGTGAGGACCAGGTCACTTCGTTGGCTGAAACATTGTACCTTGCCTTCTCAATGATCTTTACTTTAGTGACAACCCTTGTTGCATGGTACAAAAACAACTATGTGACAAGTCGAGGTAAAGCCCAAAAAGAAGCGCTGCAACAAAAAGGATTAACAAAATAAGAGCTGCCCCAGGCGGCTTTTTTAATACTGAAAAACAATTTTAAGGAGACGATGAACAATGGTAAAAATCATTCAAGACTTCATTTCAAAAGGGAATAACAATCGACCAGGCAACTATATGAAGCCTTTATATATTACGGTCCACAACACAGCCAATACAGCAAAAGGGGCAAACGCAGCAAGTCACGCAGCTTTTGTTAAACGATCTAGTACAGCCGTTAGCTGGCACTACACTGTGGATGAAAATTGTATCTATCAGCATTTACCGTTAAACGAAAACGGATGGCACGCAGGAGACGGCAGAGGCAAGGGAAATATGAAGTCGATCGGCATTGAAATTTGTGAAAATAGTGACGGCAATTTTGAGAAGGCAGTCGAGAACGCTCAATGGTTGATTCGCCAATTAATGACGGATCAAGGCATTCCATTGTCAAACGTTGTGCCGCATAAGCATTGGAGCGGGAAAGAATGTCCACGCTGCCTGCTTAATCGTTGGGACAGCTTCAAAGCCGGTATTGCTATTGCTCACACAAATAAAAAGCCGACTGTTAAACCAACAAAAGCAGAACCATCCAAAACCGCAGCTTCCAAGCCTCCTAAAAAGTCATATGGTTTGCCAACAGGCATTTTAAAAGTTACAAAGCCTCTTACGAAGGGAGCGGGAGTAAAAGCCGTACAGCAAGCCCTAGCGGCGGTTTACTACTACCCGGACAAAGGCGCAAAAAACAACGGGATTGATGGCTATTACGGACCGAAAACAGCGGATGCAGTCAAGCGGTTCCAGTCGATGCATGGTCTTGCTGCCGATGGCATTTATGGACCAAAGACTAAAGCAGCTTTAGAAAAGCTATTAAAATAAAAAACTATAGACATAAGACTATAGATAAGAAAGCTATAAAATAAACAACCCCCTTCTCCATTAATGGATAGGGGGTTCTTCTTCTATATGTTGATTTTTTTGATCCAACGCAGTGGATATGATATCAAGACCAATGTATAAAAAGCTAACAAAGAAAGATAAAATTAATACACCATTCCCCCATATAGAAACTTCAATTATCTTTAAATTTAGTACATATTTAATCGTGAAGTAAATAAGAGCCCACGAAGCAAAAAATTCTAAAATATAAGTTATCCATTTTGGGACCTTCAACAAAAAAATGATTCCTTTCCCTATAAATAAAACTATAAATGACCAAAAAATTACGATGATGCTAACTAACAAAGAAAAGGTCACTAAAGAGAAAAATGAATCATAAGTTATGTATTCGCCGAAAAGAAAATTCACTCCCAATGATACTAGGTAAAGCATGAAAGTTGGAATAGCAATAACGAAACCAAGGGAAAAACATATTAGTAAAATAAGAAGAACGGCAACAATAGCACCTGGGGGTTCATCTACAACATTTTTTTTCCTTAAAAAAGTATAAAATATGATAGAAACTAAAAGGAGTATTAAAAAAGTCAATGAAATCACATAAGAAAAAGACAATATATACCCTCCATAAAAAAGCGCTATTAGAAAACTAATAGCACTTATTGTTTATTTAAATAAGAGTAATGATGAATTTTGACAAAGTTTTAGCAACATCTTTAGGTGCACCCATTTTAGTAAAAGCTTTTATGAATTGTTTTTCAGTCCACTTTTCGCCCTTATCCATTACCTTTGCGATTTTAGCAGAATTCTTTCTGATCCAAGCAGCAGCCTTTGGATTAAAGGGTTTCAATGCTTTTGATAGTAACCACCCACCAGAACGTAAAGCACCTCGGAATGCTTTATATGTCCATGAAACAGCCCCTTGAGTAGAAACTTCCCCGTTTGCGGCTGTTTGAGTTGTTAAAGCATTTGACTGAATAGGGCTAGTGCTGTTATTTGTTGCGGCTTGTTGTAAAGATGTTTTATATACCTTCGTATGTACTGGTGCTATTGATTTAGTTGGCTCCGCTGCAAACGCAGAAGTCGCACCAAGACCGGAAGTTAATAAAGTTGCGCTTAATAGTACAGGAACAAACTTCTTTCTAAAAGTCATAGTAATTTCGCCTCCGAAAATTTAATGAAGAGGCTGTTTATAGTGCTAAAAAAATCTTGTTGTTCAAGCCTCAATTATAAAGTACATCTTGAGAAAAAACAGTGGCATATTTCTTAAATTCTTATAGGACTTTTATATAAGATAATCACTCCTTTCTTGATTTACATAAAAATTGTAACAACAACCAAATTAAGGGTAAATAGTATTTTAATACTGTATTTTTACAACATTATATATTTGTGTGTCTATATAATTGTATTTTATTTTTATGGAAAAATTGCGGTCTCTTTTCGGTGTGGAATTATTCTGAAAATGATAATATATGTCATTATAGGGAATGTAAAGGAAGGGGTAGGGTCTTATGGAGAAAGTGCTTTCTTCTCATGTCGGTATGAAAATCAATGAATGGTATTACCATATTCAAAGATTTAACGTGCCGGACGCCGAATCATATAAAGAAGAAATAAAATCTTTGCTCGATGATATGGAGGAAAACCAGGATTTATTATTATATTTCTCACTCATGGAATTCCGACATAAATTAATGTTGGATTATTTGAATCCATTGGAAAATGGAAAAGAGCGTGCCGACTTTAGAGAGTTAGCAATGAAGATCAAAAAGGATCAAGAGAAATTGACAGGCTTACTTGACTATTATTTTAATTTTTTCTATGGAATGTATGAATTTGAAAATTATGAATACCTCAACGCCATTACCTTCTACAAACGAGCAGAAAAAAAGCTATCTCTTGTAAGTGATGATATCGAACGTGCCGAGTTTAATTTCAAGATAGCGGAAATCTATTACCACATGAAGCAAAACCACATGTCAATGCACCATATCGCCCAAGCAATAGAATGTTATCGAGAAAAAGAAACTTATACTGTTAGACAGATACAGTGTTCCTTTGTCATTGGATTAAATTATATTGATATGGGTTGCCCCGAAAAAGCAAAGCCTCATTTTGAACATGCACTAGAAAAAGCAACGGAAAGAGACACTAAAAGATTAGTAGGATCAGCGCTTTATAATATAGGATTAAGTTATTTTCACAATGATGAACTATTAATGGCTATAAAATACTTTAACGAATCAATCCATTCTTTTAAAGAACAAGGATACGAACATTTAAATAAAATTCTTGATCCGATGGTTATGTTGACAAAGTCATACTTTAAAACTGATCAAAATGATTTAGGATTATACGCCTTAAACGAGGGAATAGAATTGGCAGGAAAATTGAAAGACGACATATTTATAAATACATTCACTCTATTGAGATCATTGTATTTAGAAAACAATGTTAATCGTATAAAAGAAGCAATGGCTTATTTGGAAACAAAATCTTTTTATGCGAATCTTGAAGATTTATCGAAAGATGCGGCGAAGCATTATAATAAGGCAGGAGATAAAGAGCATGCAAACGAATTTTATGAGAAGATTCTTTATTTCCAACACCAAATTAAGAGAGGGGACTGTCTTTATGAAATTTAAGTCAGTAGCAGCCGTATTAATAATTGTCAGTATGTTAGGTGCTTTTAGTTATGTTTCATCAAACGATATCCATAATGAAGCCCAACGAGGACACACAACAAGTATCGGTTATTTTGCTTAATTAAAAAAGCCCTTTTTAGGGGCTTCTTTTTTATTTGAACCGCCATTCCTTTTTCTCTTTATCCCATGTCAGATCATTTCTTGACATAAGATTTTTAACGGCTTTTCTTATAGATTGTTCGTCTTTACCTGTTTTTATTTTTAAGTCGTCCATTGTGGGGTTCTTGCGGAATCTGCTCATATTATATATGATCCTGTATAGCTTCCTCTCAAGATCATTCATGAAATCACCACCGTGAACTATTTTATTTGAATATCTTTTTCATTAGCTTGCCGGATGCTTTACCCGCAGCACGTCGCATGATACGTTTTCCGATAGTACCCTTTTGAACGGCGTTGACGTCACCCAGGTATTTTGATGTTTTATAAAGGAATGATCTTAATTTATTTATGTTCATGTATTTCACTTCCTTCATTAATATGTATTTATGTGGGCACACCCACAAAACACCCACAATCTTATGACGGCTTATTATTTTATATGACGCAAAACAAATATAAAACGTGGGAATCACTATCACAAGAGAACGTATGTTTGTATGTGATCCCCAAAATTAATTAAGTTCGAGATGGAAGGGTCTATTGGATAACCTTTATATATCAAAGGGTTGAGGGGTTTCATCCCGCGCCAACTTGGTGTCGTGCCAAGTTCGTGCCAAGTTGAAATTACCTTTTTGTGTAGGAGGCGAACTTTTTAAGTTCGTCTTCTTCTATTTTTTCGGTTACATCAACATAAGTATCAGCTTAATAAGTCAGTATTTACTTCTCTTGTTCGAAGGAATTGGCTAATTCATCTACACTAGCAATTTAAGTAGAGACCTCATGATGCATAAGTAGATACAAGCGGACAACCTCCAATTTTTTATCTGTTTCCTTTTCTAACAGACTTCTTATACGTTCAATTTCCTTATCTATATTTACAATATCCGTGGATTATCTTCTGTTAAAGTATTCATCTTCTACCTCCTACCCAATGCACTGAACTATTTTAATAATATCAAATTATGTAAAAAATTATTTGCTAAGTTTTAAGTAGAGAATGTATTTTTTTCAAAAAAAAAATTGTATGTTAAAATCATTCTATGGAGATCTATTGAAATCGAGGGAAAACGATGGATAAAAAAGAAGAATTAAAAAAACTCGTTGAAAAATTTAAAAGTAATGAAAAGTATTATACCGAAGCTAAAAGCAGATATAACGAAACTGATACTAGAAATGAATTTATTGATCCTTTTTTTGAAATATTAGGTTGGGATATTCATAACAGAAATAATGTAAGACCTAATTTAAGAGAAGTAATGCGTGAAAACTATTTGACTTCAACATCCAGACCAGATTATGCATTTACACTATCGGGAGTAAAGAAATTTTTTACCGAAGCAAAAAAACCGGCAGTTAGAATTCTTTCCGATATGGAATCAATCTTACAAGCTAGACGTTACGGATATAATGCGAAACACTTAATTACGGTACTTACAAACTTTGAGTACCTTCTTATATATGACGCAACCGTAGAGCCGAAGGAAACAGATAACCCTTATACTGCTCTATTAATGCAACCTATACATTATAGTAAGTATGAAGAAAATTTTGACGAAATTCAAAAACTGCTTTCAAAAGAAACTGTCTATAGTGGGAGTTTTGAGAATAATCTCGAAGATTTAGTGAACCAAGGAGTACATATGCCAATTGACGAGCTATTCCTACAACAAATTAGGCAGTGGAGATTACTATTAGCAAATGAACTGTATAAAAGTCACCCCGAATATTCGCTTGCTATAATAAGTGACTTAATACAAAAATTTATTAATCAAATGATATTTTTACGCTTATGTGAAGACAGGAATTTACCAATATATCATAACCTACAAAAAACCATTGAAGATCCAAATGAAGTCCAAGAAAAGATGCTAAAAATGTTTGAAGAAGCTGATAAAAAGTACAATTCAGGTTTGTTTGATGGAGACCATATTATCATTGATCTAAATAATCAGATAATAATGGATATTGTAAACAAATTGTATCGACCTCAGAGTCCATATGAATTTGCAGTGATAGAAGCGAATTTGTTAGGCGAAATATACGAATACTTTTTAACAGAAAAATTATATATAAAAGAAGATGGAACAATTGGTCTAACAAAAAAGGCGGAGAATGTAAATCGAGATGTTGTATCAACACCAACAGAAATTGTCAGATATATGGTGAATAAAACTTTAGCACCAACAATTGAAGGGAAATCTCCACAAGAAATACTAAAAATAAAAATTGCTGATATTGCATGTGGTTCAGGTGTATTTCTTTTAGAGGTACTTGATTATTTAATTCAATATTGTACTAATTGGTATCAAGACCATGAACCGGAACATTTAATTCCTGGTGAAGATGGAATAGGACATATACCTTTTGAAGATAAAAAAGAGATACTAACTTCTTGTATTTATGGTATTGATATAGACGCCAACGCAGTGGAAGCAGCAAAGTTTAGTCTTTTGATAAGTTTATTAGATAATGAAACTACTCCAACCCTAGAAGGATACAATGAAATTCTCCCAATGTTGGATGAAAACATACAAGCTGGAAATTCACTTATTCAAACTGATTATTTAGGAAAGATGAAAATAACTGATGAAGATAGAAACAACATTTTCCCATTTGATTGGGAATTTGCAAATGGAGTTCAAGATTTTGATGTTATTATTGGAAATCCTCCATATGTAACAACAGACGATATGATAAACATATTGCCTAAACAAGAAGTTGCAATATACAAAAATAAATATGAGTCATCTTATAAGCAATTTGATAAATATTTTATATTTATTGAACGAGCTTTGGGGATGCTCAAAGAAGGTGGAGTTCTTTGTTATATCGTTCCATCTAAGTTTTCAAAAATTCCTTCCGGTGTTTGTTTGCGTAAAATTTTAACTAAGAATAGCTATGTTTCGGAATTTATTGATTTTGGGTCAACACAATTGTTTGCACACAAAAAAATATTAACATATAGCTCTATTCTAACAGCTAAGAAACAACAACAAGAAGAGTTCGTCTTTGAAGAGGTTACTGATTTACAAGAATGGTGGGTAAACCAACAAGATCTTAGTAAACTTAAACGGGTAAAATACGCTAGTCATGTGATTAGTGATGCACCTTGGATTTTAGTTACTAATCCAAATGAAAAACTTCTTCTAGAAAAGTTGTATGAAAATTCCGTTAAATTAAAGGATATTACAGAAGTTTTAAATGGTATCCAAACTAGCGCAGAAGATGTGTACCCTTTTGGTTTAAAAGAAATTATTGGTGAAACAAAAACTAATTATGAAATCAAAAAAAACGGAAAGACATATCAAATAGAAAAAGGAATTGTTCGTGATTACTTTAAACCCGTAGGAAAAGAAAAAGGTAAAGGGACATATGATTATGAGATCCCAAGAATGTATTTAATATTCCCTTATGACATGGATGGGGAAATTATTGATAAAGAAACATTGGAATCTGAATTTCCCGGAACGTGGGAGTACTTAAAAGATAATTATGATCGGTTGTTACCAAAGCAGTTAAGTCCCTCTAAAAAAGGAAGGGACGTAAAACATGCTACATCAGATACTTGGTATCATTATGGTCGTAGTCAACATCTTACTAGCTTTAATAATAAAGATAAGTTAATTGTAAAGGTCATGAAAAACGAAGTTCCATTGTATAGAATGGACAAAAATGATATGCTTATTGCTTCGGGAGGAACTGCTGGTTATGTTGCAATTGCTCAAAAAGATGGTAGTCCATATGAACTTGAGTACATTCAAGCAGTACTAAGCCACCCTGCGTATCAAATCTTATCATCTATAATAGGTAGTGACTTTGAAGGTGGATTTAACGCAACAGGTACTGCTGTTCTTTATGATATGCCTGTTCGAGCTATAGATTTTGAAAACAAGGTGCAAGTTAGCTTTTATAATGATATTGTTGAAGCAGCAAGGAAGATTTATCAAATTAATGATAAGCTTGCTAGAAAATTAAGTAATAAAGAAAGAACTGTATTACTTCGTGAAAGAAGTGGTTTGATTAGAGAAATAACTGATAATGTAACTAAATTATACGGTATAGAAGAATTAATGCGAGTTTTAATGAAGGAAACAAAGGTGATGTAAATGAAATTAAAGGCTCAAAATTCAGCGCAAAAATTACGTGGGGGCTACTACACGCCAAAAGAATTAACAGACTTCATAGTAAAATGGGCACTCCATAATGAACAAACAACTACTGTCTTTGAGCCAAGTTGTGGGGATGGAGCATTTCTCGAGTCACTCTCTGTACATCCTCGGATTTCTCAATTAAAATGTCTAGCTGTTGAACTTGATGAAGAAGAGTCTAAAAAGGCGAAAGTGAGAGTTGAAAATTGTCCTAATATAGATGTTATTAATGCAGACTTCTACAATGTCTATGAAGAAAAAAAAGATTCCCTTTTTGGAACACAACAGCGCTTTGACGCCATTGTGGGAAATCCACCTTATATTAGGTATCAGTATTTAACCGCAGCACAGAGAGAAACTCAATCAGATATATTAGTTTCAAATGGGATGAAATCGAATAAACTTATTAATTCATGGGTTTCATTTGTAGTGGCGTGTGTGGAGTTGTTAAATGATAACGGTAAAATAGGATTAGTTATCCCAGCAGAATTATTACAAGTAGCCTATGCTGAGGATCTTAGATTATTTTTAGTCAATAATTTATCCCGAACTACTGTTATAACTTTTAAGGAACTTGTCTTTCCTGATGTACAGCAGGAAGTTGTTATTCTTCTTGGAGAGAAAGATAAGGACAAGCTCTCAACTTCTAAAAGTACTATAAGGGTTATTGAATGGCAAAATACAGATTTCCTTAATGAAGAAGAGGTTTTTCGTACACCTATAAATTATCAGAGAGCAATGCAAGACAAGGATAAATGGACAAAATATTTCTTAGAGCCAGAAGAAGCTAATCTGATTTATCAGATTCAAGAAGATGAGCGTTTTGTTGCTTTTTCTGATATTGCAGATGTTGATATCGGAATTACAACAGGAAATAATGAATATTTCTCAGTAAATAAAAATGTTGTTGAGGAATATGAGCTGCAAAATGTTGTACGCCCCCTTATTGGGAGAAGTTCCCATGCTAGTGGCTTATATTTTACAGAACAAGATTGGTTGGGTAATGTCAATAAAGGAACAGCAGCTCATCTTATAGATTTTCCGAATGTTCCTTATGAAGAATATCCAGAAGGACATAAAGCATATATTCGACGTGGAGAAGAAGAAGAAGCACATACAGGGTATAAATGTAGTATCAGAGAGAGATGGTATCGTGTTCCATCTATATGGGTACCTGACGCATTCTTTCTTCGTAGAAATAACACTTTTCCTAAGTTTGTTCTAAACGATATCAATGCTGTTAGCACTGATACAATGCATAGAGTAAAGTTTAATGAGGGAATTAATAGAGAAAAAGTATTGTTATCTTATTATAATAGCATTACGTTTGCATTCACTGAAATTGAGGGCAGAAGTTATGGTGGAGGAGTATTAGAAATATTGCCAGGGGAAGTTGAAAAGGTAATGCTTCCGAACCTTCAATCCTTAAATTCGGGGATTGTTGAAGATTTAATTGTAAAAATTGACCGAACGATTAGAGCTAAGAAAGATATAGAGCCTATCTTGGATGAGATAGATCAATTAGTTTTACGTGACCATTTAGGGATAGAAGAAGAAACTATTTTATCGTTTCGGATAATATGGAAAAAATTAATGAACAGAAGATTGAGCCGCAAACATAAACAAAAAGGCAAAGCAAAATTATAAGAGCCCTTTCTTTAAGTATGGTACAAAACAGTATAGTATAGAACCCACGTTTTGATGGTGGGTTCTAAAGCTATAACATCTACCTAGATTTTTTTATAAGTTGAAAACTCTTATGCCAACTTCGAGCCAAAATCGTGCCAAGTCCGTGCCAACTTGATATTATAATTCATTTTAAACCATTTGAAGAAATGGCTTTGTATCAAAGGTTTGAGTGGTTTTGTTGCAAATCAATTCGTGCCATTTCGAGCAAAGTTAATCAAGTTCGAAATGGAAGGTTCTATTGGAATGGAAGGTTCTATTGGTTAATAAAAAACATTGATGCACAACGCTTTTTGAAGGCATTTATTTCGAGTGATACCGTTTTGATACCACTTGTTAATCAAATGCCTTCATGGCGTTGTGTTTTTTCATAAAAGGCGAACCACTACAGTTCGCCTTTTTCTTACGCTTTTTATCTGCCATGTCAGTTATTTCACCGCAGTGACTGTATTTGTTTTCGGTTTATCATGTACCTTTCCATACGTAAGCTGACGCCAAATAAACTCCATCGGACCATACTTAAACCGCTTTAACCAAAACGTACTGAAAAGCACAAGGAAGGCATAGACGCCGAGTCCAATCATGAACGTACCAGCGGGTTGAAGATGATCGACAAGCCCCGCTCCATACTTCAGAAATAGCATTGTCCCAATGATCGAGTGAAGCAAATAACAGGTCAGTGACATCCGTCCGACTTTGGTAAAGACCATTAAAGCACCTCGCAGCTGAGGCACGTGCAGAAACAGCATCGCAAGTGTACTCATATAGAACATACTGCCAGTTAATCCCCCGTTTTGTTCAAGGGCAGAGACAATGTTCATCCATGGCGTATTTTCAAAAGGATTGACCGCCGTCATGATCGTACTGCCTTGTGTAATGAGAAAAGCGATTGTACAAATGATCCAAATGCGATTCCAAATCGCTTTTTTCGACTCCATGTTCTTGAAGAACTCCATTTTTACAAAATAAACACCGAGTAAAAACATGAAGAACATGGAATAGACGGTGAAAAATGAGCTGGAAGCCATCGTCCCCATATCTGTCCACCGGTCACCGATGGATGCTAAATAAGTCAGACTGTTGTGGCTGGTCAGCTCGAAATCAGCAAAATCCGGCTTGCCTGATGATCCTGCACGGATGGTATTGAGCAGCATCGTGAAAAAAGGCGTGAGCAATTGAATCACAAAGAGGGTGATCAGCCAGTACAGGATGGTTTTGGCTGTGCGTTTATAAAAGAAAAGTAACAAAAAGCCAGTGACAGCATAATACGTCAAAATATCACCAATCCAAACAAAGGTGACATGCAGAAGACCAATTCCGAAGAGAATCGTTAACCTGCGGGCAAACAGCTTGTTTGGGCTGTCCACCTTCTGAGCAGCTCGATCCATAAAAATCATAAAACCAATCCCGAATAGGAAGGAAAACAACGTAATGAATTTCCCTGAGGCAAACCAATTCACCACATTGTGAAAGACATCATTTGACTCCATGTCGAATCCCTTCGCAGAATCCACGATCAAAAAGTAATTGACCAAAATAATCCCCATTAAGGCGAATCCACGTACGATGTCCAAGAAATGAACCCGTTCCCGCAGACTCATCGGTTGTCCATGTTTTACTTTGTTTGCATTCATATCCATGCTCCTTTTCCTGTTATAATAAATGTGATTCGGATCAACTCATTGATCCTTACAATGAATCAATATACAGACCAATTCTTAACAAATTATGAAGAGGTAATTTTCTGGAAAAAGATGTGACAATATGATGGCAGAATCTCAAATTCATAAACTGTTAAGGTTTATGCTGTATCTTTTCACATAGCTAGATGATATATAGTAAAGACATAAAAGAAAGAGCATCACATTTCATGAGGTGAGAGAGACATGACCCATCAAATATTAGTCGTAGAAGATGATCAGGATATTGGGGACCTTTTGCAGGAATCCCTTACACGCGCAGGATATGAAGTGTTAAGAGCCATGGATGGAGAGCAAGCATTGCAGCTTGTGAACGATTCGCTCGATTTGGTGATTTTGGATATGATGATGCCCGGCCTTTCAGGCATTGAAACGTGCCAGCACATCAGAACATCCTCTAACGTCCCGATTCTATTCCTAACAGCCAGATCGAGTACATTCGATAAAACCGAAGGATTACTCGCCGGCGGGGATGATTATATGACAAAGCCCTTCTCAGAAGAGGAGCTTCATGCTAGAGTGATTGCTCAATTACGCAGATATACAATCTATCAGGAAAAGAAGGAACAGGAAGAGACCTTTCTCGTTGGGGGCAAGCTGAGGGTGAGCGAAGAATTTAACGAAGTGTGGAAAGAAAGTCAGCAAATCAAGTTGTCCGATCTGGAATATCGTATATTGAAGCTGCTCATGAGCAGGCGAAACAAAATATTTTCTGCCCAAAATATTTATGAAAGTGTGTGGGGACAGCCTTATTTTTATTGTTCCAACAATACGGTAATGGTGCATATTCGAAAGCTGCGTGCCAAAATTGAAGATGACCCGGCTCGTCCCGTGTATATTAAAACGGAATGGGGGAGAGGATATCGGTTTGGCACATCGTAAATATACGCTAGCCAAAAAGCTGGCACTGCTGATTTTGACAGCTGCGGTCGTGAGTGGGATTGTCTTTTTGACACTGCAAAAGATCACCAATGATCTGATCGATGGTTATTTGAGTTCGGATGAGTATTACCAGGAGGAGTCAGCCAAGTACATTCAAAAATTCAGCCGCTACGTGTCAGAGAATGAGCTGTCTTCAACGAATCGAAAAGCGTTTGGTGAGTGGGTGAAAAAAGAAAATTACATTAATCTCACCATCTTCAAGGATCAAGTGCTGCAATATGATTCTATTTATTCCGCTGCCGATGAATCGGCGTACGGAAAAGAAAAGATGACCCAGTACGCTGAGCATCATTCGTATCCGGTGCAGTTTAGCGACGGTAAAGGCCGCGTCATGGTGGACGGCTTCTACTCATCTCGATATCACGATCTTGCCTTCACACTCGAGCTGCTCGGGGCGACGCTTATTTTTCTCATCATTGTTCTTCTTGGCATTCGCAAAAGTTTACGCTACCTGCAAACGATTCACCAAGAAATTCATATTCTTGAAGGCGGCGAGCTGGACTATGAGATGACAGTAAAAGGGCATGATGAATTAGCCATGATTGCCAAAAGTATTGAGGATCTTCGTAAAGCTTTTCTGGACAAGCTTCAAGCCATCGACGAGCTGCAAGAAGAGAGCCGCAGCTTGGTCACCGAAATGTCTCATGATATGCGGACACCGCTGACGTCGCTGATGATGAATCTGGAGTTTGCGAAAAAAGAGGAGGCTGGAGCGGATACCCGCAAAGATCAATATATCACCAATGCGTATGGTAAAGCATTGCAATTGAAAAATCTGTCTGACAATTTGTTTGCCTATTTTCTGCTTGATAAAGAACATGAATCTGAGCTTGAGACCGTTGCAGTCAAAGAGGTGATTTATGATCTCTTATCAGATCAAGTGGCGATCTTGCAGCAAGAGACATTCAAGGTTCATCTTTTAGGAGAGCTGCCTGACAGCTATATTAACGTGAATGTCGAGGAACTTGGCCGAGTGTTTGATAATCTGATGTCCAACATACTGAAATACGCCGATCCGAAAAAAGACATCAATTTCACGTTTTTATCCGATCAAGAAGTCTTTGAGATTCATGTGAGCAATGCGATAAAAGAGACAAACGGCACACAGGAAAGCACTGGACTTGGTGAACGAAGCATGAAACGAATGATGTCCCGCATGCACGGGCAGTTTGAACGGATGGAAAAGAACGCTGTTTACTACATCGTGCTGCGATTTTGGCACATCAAAATATAGACGACAAATGAATAACATGGAATGGAGAGACAATCTAATGAAACGATTCAACAACTTCCAAAAGGTACCCGATCTCTTGCAAGGTCTTCTGAATATCTGTCTATTCTTTCTGGCCATTGCATTAAGCGTACTCTTAATTAGTGAAACTTGGTATATTGTCCAATTCGTCTACAAGAATGTGGTCAACAAAGGGGATAGCTATTATGAAATGCTTGGTGAGCTGCTGATCTTCTTTATGTACTTTGAGTTTATTGCCTTAATTATTAAGTACTTTAAATCAAACTTTCATTTTCCGCTTCGCTATTTTATTTATATTGGAATCACAGCCGTCATCCGTTTGATCATCATCGATCATGAAGAGGCTGTATCGACGTTCTGGTGGGCGCTGACCATTCTAGCCATGACGTGTGCACTCTTTATCGCCAATAAAAGACATTCTGCTCAAGAGCATGAGGATATGAAATGAGGGAAGAAGACGAACGATGACCGTTCGTCTTTTTTTATGTTGATAGAGAAAGTCTGATCATGAACAATAAGTCATCAACTGTCTATTACCTAATATTAATGGAGAGGTGTGCAATATGATGGAGGATTTAAGGGCGCTGACTTGATTCACGTTTTCTTATGGTTTGCTTTAGAAAAAGTAAAGCCTTTCTTTTCATAGACATCATCGTCACTATTCTATTAACAGGGGTCGATCGTATGCGAAGTATTCAAAGCTTTTTAGTAGAACGGCTGCTCGTTCTTACGAAAAAGGAATTCAATGTAAATGATTATCTAGAGGAACGAAGAGAGACCAATCATTCCAATTAATAAGAACAACTAGTCAACACTCTCCCTTTTTCTTAAAAATTTACATTGACACCATCCTTTTCTATGATAAAATCAAATTGTGATAATGAGAATCGTTATCAAATGATATGACTACATATAGAATGGATAGGTGAGGTACATGTTCAGAAAATCTTTTTGGTCGTTGTTAGTTGTGCTCTCCATCGTTTTACTTGCGGCTTGCGGGAATAATAGCAGTGAAGGCAAGTCAGATAGTAAAGAGAAAACAAGAACCGTTGAAAGCGCTATTGGTTCAACTGATAATATTAAGGAGAAGCCAAAGCGTATTGTTACACTGTACCAAGGAGCAACTGATGCAGCAGTCGCTATGGGCATTAAACCAGTTGGTGTTGTAGAATCATGGCTTGAAACACCTACTTATAAATATTTAAGAGATGATTTAAAGGATGTCAAAATTGTTGGGCAGGAAACGCAGCCAAATTTAGAGGAAATTGAAAAGCTAAAACCAGATTTGATCATTGCATCAAAAGTTCGCCACGAGCAAATTTTTGATCAGCTGCAAGAAATCGCTCCAACTGTTGCAACAGAAACAGTGTTCACATTTAAAGATACAGTGAAATTGATGGGCGAAGCGTTAAATCAGCAAGACAAATCGAAAGAATTGCTAACGAAGTGGGATGATCGTGTCGCTGACTTCAAAGAAAAGGCGAAAAAAGACATCAAAAACTGGCCAATGAATGTGGCAGTTGTCAACTTCCGTGCAGATCATGCAAGAATCTATCAAACTGGTTTCGCAGGGTCGATTTTAACAGAGCTTGGCTTTGAAGGTCCTAAGAATATCAAAGATAAAAAGCAAGATATCGTGACGCTAACAGACAAAGAGAGCATTCCACAAATGAATGCGGATGTGATCTACTACTTCATGGATGATCAGGATCAGGCGGTTGAAAAAGCATATAAAGAGTGGACAAGTCATCCTTTATGGAAGCAGCTTGACGCAGTGAAAGCAAAACAAGTGCATAAAGTCGATGAAATCACTTGGAACATGGCAGGCGGTATCATTGCTGCGAACATGATGCTTGATGATATTTACGATCGTCTAGGAATTGATAAATAAGACATACCAGAGGAGAAAATGTGAAAACATCATTTTCTCCTTTTTCCATAACAGATTGAAAGCGGGAATCAGATGAGAAGTTTATTAAAAAAGGATTCGAGTAAGGCACTGCTATTTGCTGGATTCATCGTATTGATGTTGGTCTTTTTTATGCTCAGTATTTCCCTTGGGCAAACCTCGATTTCCCTCAAAGCCACCATCCATGCTTTTCTTCATTTTGATGAATCGGATCCAAACAGTGTCATTGTCATGACATCCAGATTATCAAGAGCTTTAATTGCAGCGGTCGTTGGATCAAGTCTAGCCATTTCAGGTGCACTGATGCAGGCATTGACGAGAAATCCGCTTGCTGCGCCTGATTTATTAGGAATTAATGCGGGTGGACTATTTTTTATCGTTATTTCGATTGTTTTCTTTTCAACAGAGTCGTTAACAGGCTATATGTGGACAGCCTTTTTAGGCGCTGCGATTGCAGGGATGCTCGTTTTTCTATTGGGCTCCATTGGGAGAGATGGACTGACGCCGGTTAAAATTGTGCTCGCAGGTGCTGCCATATCCGCACTGTTTGCATCCTTTACTCAAGGTCTTTTAATCGTGAATGAACAGTCGATTCAAAGTATCCTTTTTTGGATGGCTGGTTCAGTGTCAGGAAGAAGTATTGATATGTTGCTTCCTGTTTTACCTTATATTGTAGGCGCTACTGTTGTTGCACTGCTTCTTGGGCGTTCGATTAATGTTCTTTTGTCGGGAGATGATATTGCCAAAGGGCTCGGTCAGCGTACGCTGCTGCTGAAAATCACGATGGGGGTGCTGGTCGTATTTTTAGCAGGAGGTTCCGTCGCTGTTGCAGGCTCGATTGGTTTTGTTGGTTTTATTGTGCCGCATATTGTGAAAAAGCTTGTCGGACCTGACCACCGCTGGGTACTGCCGTATTGTGCCGTCGTGGGGGCGTCGCTTTTACTTGTCGCAGATCTTGCGGCTCGTTTTCTGATCATGCCGCAGGAAGTGCCGATTGGTGTCATGACGGCGGTAGCAGGAGCGCCTCTATTTGTTTATCTCGTGCGCAAGGGGTTGAAGACAGGTGGCTAAAACATATACAGTGCGTTCAAAGGGTGGACGCATTTCATTTCAATTTTCAAAGCGGACTTTTCTCATTTTACTTTTATTGACGGCCATTGCCTTTGGCTTATTTATTCTTAGTCTCTGTATGGGCAGCCGATTCATTCAGCCGATGGATGTGCTGCTTCATTTAATCGGGCAGGGAGAGGGAAATACCTTTGTATTAAATACGCTGAGAATCCCAAGAACGCTGCTTGCTGTCTTAGTTGGAGCGGCACTAGCGGTATCAGGACTCATTTTACAAGGATTAATTCGAAATCCGCTTGCATCGCCTGATATTATTGGAATTACGAGTGGTGCTTCGTTTGGTGCGATTATGTTCATCGTCTTTTGGATGGGCACCGTGCCAATTGCTTATCAGTCATTGTGGGCAATTGCAGGTGCTTTTGTGGTATCGTGCCTGATCTATTTGCTTTCATGGAAAAAAGGGGTCAAACCTATCACACTTGTCCTGATGGGAATCGGTATTTCCGCCATTATGAAGGCGTGTGTGACGTTTACGCTTGTTCTCAGTGATACGATGACGACGACAAAGTCATACATATGGCTGACGGGCAGTTTATATGGTTCTACGATGAAGGACGTCACCTCGATGCTTCCTTGGGTGATGATCATTTTACCGATCGTCATGGTGTTAGCAAGAACGATGAATGTGAAGGAGCTTGGGGATGATCTTGCAACAGGTCTTGGGGTAAAGGTACAGGCCAAGCGGTTATTCTTCTTGCTGATGAGTGTGACATTAGCTGGTATTGCGGTGGCATTTGCAGGCGGTATTGAATTTGTCGGACTCATGGCGCCGCATGTCGCTAGAATGATCATCGGCCGTTCCTTCATTGCGCTTGTCCCAGCTTCTGCGCTTGTTGGAGGTATTCTAGTGATGCTGGCAGATCTTGTTGCCAGAACTGCTTTTCTACCGTTAGATGTACCAGCAGGTGTATTCACGGCGGCAATTGGTGCACCATTCTTTATTTATTTGTTATATCAACAGCGAAATCGATAAACGAAAGATGGGGGTTTTGATATGAGGCCAGAGTGGGTTGAGAGAGAATTACTTGATTTCGGGGTACACATCACAAATGGACCAATCACGTCTGATCGCACACTTGGTGCACTTTTTTCAGAAGAATCCGTCATGCGTTTATTGGAAGCTGAAAAGACAGCCATGCACGCACCAAATCTAGCGGTGGCAGCCTCTATGTTTTCAAAGCGCTATGCATACTTAGCTGTCAGTTCCTCTTTGTACTTGATGACGTTGTATGATGGCATCTATCAATTTCCACCGTCGGCCTGTGCATTTAGAGAGGATCGGAAAATCGCGCTTGATGAAACGCTATGTTCATTTGTTCAACTAGAAGGAGATCGTCATGAATGGAGAGTGCAGGTCGTGCGCACGCTGTTTACGGAGTGTGTCACACCTCTTTTAGACGTGCTGAACCGCACATCGCGACTTCCATATTCTATTTTGTGGGAGAATATAGCGGTTCGTATCAACTCTCTTTACCGCAGCATGATACGGGAAGTAGAAGAGCCTGCGGTGAAACAGCGCGTTCAGGAGGATTACCTTTTTCTGAAGCAAGCGGCTGGGGATGTATTTGGAGCTCAACAAAATCCATTTCAGCACAGCTTAAACTTAGATGACCGTTTACTTGAAACATCCAACCGGAAGACTTGCTGTATGTATTATCAGCTTGAGAAAAAATCGGAGAGTCTCGATTATTGTCTCGTCTGTCCGCTTGAAAAAAAGAAAGGCACTGCTTGCTCGTAGCAGTGCCTTTTCGTTTTATTCCCAAATCGCGCTTGCCCATTCAGGGTGATCGATGAAAGGGTTGCGGTTGTGCTGATATGTTTGATAAATAATCTCGTTGCGATTCCGTTCGATTTGATCGACTGGATCTTGCTTGTGCCATTTCAAAAGCACGGACATTTTGCCGTGAAGAGGGGCGCTTCCATTATTCACATTGTTGTTCAATTCTAAATCTGGAAAGCGGTCATCGCCTTCGTATCGAACCGCCATATAAAAGAGCATTCTCGCCACATCCCCTTTGACCCGGCTGTGAGGTTCGAAGGAGTCGCTATCGTAGAAGTTGCCAGGCGCTCCTTTGTATTCATTTCCGCCCATGTCGAAATCTAAATTTCCGCGTGTGCTATTCGTTTGCACATCTGTCGCACGAAGGTGATGGAGATCTGTCCCAGGTCCTTGGCTTGTCCCAAAATTGCCATGAGACTTTGCCCACACATGCTCTCGATTCCACTGGCCGACATTTCCACCACTCGCTTGCTTTGAGCGGGAGACTCCGCTATAGAGTAAAAGAACATTGTTTGGCTGATTTGGATCTTCATCCGTTTTCTTTAATGCATTCCATACCTCACTGTAGGATAGCTGCGTATGATCATCGATCATATCGTGTAAAGCTTTCTTAAGAGCGGGTCCTGATTTGCCATTAGCAGATTGATAATAGGAATTGATTTGGCTTGTGGCGTTTATTTGCGCTTGTTGTGCAGATGTTTCGTTTTGAAGCTGTAACGGGGAAAAGGTGATCGTTTGGCTCGGTTCATTTAGAGAGAAGCCTTGAGCATTCGCAGCTGGAGGCAGCGGAGTGGCTAGCGTGCCGAAAATCATGATCCCGGCGGCCACAGTTCCAAATAATGTTTTTTTCATTCTATTTCCTCCTTGATAGAGAATGTATTCTCTTTATTTCTATCATATTGTCATGAAGAAATAAATGGATTTATCGTAAATTTTATGTAATCAATTCGTGGGAAAAGAGATTGCTATTTTAGAAGCATTGCTGTATAAGTGGGCTTATGTTCTGATTCCAAATGGTATTGATGGCGAAGCGGTACGTGCCGATCTGCTCCATCATTTTGGGATTGAAATTGCGAGTTCATTTGGACCGCTTGCGGGGCCTATATGGAGAATCGGCACAATGGGCTATAGCTGCCGAAAGGAAAATGTTCTGTTTGTTTTAGCGGGACTTGAAGCGATGTTGATCAAATACGGCGCGGCCATTACATGCGGAGCTGGGCTACAGGCGGCTCTTTCTATCTATGAACAAGCTGAAAAAAGTGATTTCTCATACTCGCAATCTGCGGGTATTTTTTATTTGGAAAAGAACACTAATTTTTGAAAAACTAGACTTATAGGCGGCGGTATCGCTATACTGGAGAAGTTCTTATCATTTTTGTCAGCATTTTCATTTATTTTGCAGAAAGAGGTTTTTTGATATGAAGAAAATGGGCAGATTATATATTTTGATGCTCAATATTTTTATTGCCATGCTTGGCTTTGGCCTCATTGTTCCTGTCATGCCGAGTTACATTGAAGCCTTTGGGGCAACAGGAAAAACACTTGGTTTTCTCGTTGCTGCAACGGGTCTGACACAATTTGCGTTATCACCGATCGCCGGCGTACTGACCGATCGATTTGGACGGAGAAAATTGATTATTGCCGGGATTGCTGGCTTTACCATTGCCCAATTTATTTTTGCGTTTGCCGATCAGCTTTGGATGCTGTTTGTGTCTCGGTTTTTAGGCGGGGCTGCAGGAGCTTTGCTGATGCCGGCCATGTTTGCATACATCGCTGATATTACAAGTGAAAAGGACCGGGGGAAAGGGATGGGCTTATTTAGTGCAGCGATGACACTAGGTTTTGTCATTGGACCGGGCGTAGGCGGATATTTGGTTGAGTTCGGGATCGCTTTTCCTTTTCTCATCGCAGGTTCTTTTGCAGCACTATCTACCCTGTTATCCATCCTGTTTTTACCTGAAACACTAACAAAGGAAAAGCAGGAAGAAGCGCGGTTGAACAAAGACATTCATTTCAATCCTTTTGTGCAGATGATTCAAGCTTTAAAGACATCCTATGGCTTTTTGTTTATATTGGCCTTTGTCCTCAATTTTGGGATCATTCATTTTGAATCGATTTTCGGTTTATATGTAGACCAAAAACACGGATTTACACCGAAGGATATTGCATTTGTGATTACGGTGGCCGGACTTGCCGGAGTACTTGTCCAAGGTGCGTTAGTGAATATCTGTGTGAAACGATTTGGTGAGATGCGTGTCGTGCGTTATGCGCTGCTAGGTGCAGCTGTCATGCTGATCGCCTGCCGTTTTGCGCCGTCTTTTTGGTTGATTTTTACAGGTTCGATTTTATTTTTGTCGGCTACCTCTTTTGTTCGTCCAGCCCTCAATACATTGCTGTCCAAGATGGCGGGGAATCAGCAAGGGTTAGCAGGCGGTCTCAATACATCCTTTATGAGTCTTGCCAACATCGTCGGACCAAGCCTTGCGGGAATTTTATTTGATGTGAATATTGAGCTTCCTTTTATGTTTGGGACACTTGTGCTTTGCGCCAGTTTCATAGCGTCTATCGTATGGGCGAAAAAAGTAGAGCATACTCACGCGATGCCAAGAAGATTGTAGTTGATCTACAGTCTTTTTTTAATGAACAAAGTCTATTTAGAAAAATTCCAACTAGAAATAGTATACATGTTATCTAGGGTGAAAATTAGAGGAGAGGAAAACAATAGATTTAGATCTTTTTAACCTTTAAAAAGTTGTTAATGAAATACTGAATTATACATTTTGTGTAAAAAGTTGGTTGGTATTTTCCACAATGGTAATATCAATCTCGACAGCATGAGGTAACTGAAAAATCAAGACAAAAGGGGATTGAGAGAATGAAAAAGTTTATTTTTTCATTATATTTTTTGTCGTCACCATGTTTAGTGCAGCAGTGCCACCAGCAGTTCATGCGGCTGAAATATGGACGCATTCTCTACACCTCGCACACAATGATGACAAGCCCAGAATTGATACAAAATATCGGCCAAACGAGCCTTTGGTTTCTAGAAATTTTTAAAAGTGATCGGTTCGCAGATATTTGCGTGTCTTGCAGCAGGCGTCAAATCATCCCACCCAATTAAAGGCTGCATCCCTTTTCCGCTCACATTGCCGCTTACGTTTAACTCGTGATTCAATGGCCAGTTGCTATCATAACCTACCAATGGATTTGTCCCTAAAATACTTGCCGCACTCGGTGTTACGTTTTTATACTTTCCATGACCAGAATAGGCAATAGAATGTACATGCGGGTTGGCAACAGCCGGGTTATCAATCATGACGATGACCAAAGCCTGGAGAAGGATTATCTCATGTTCATATCCACTCCATCTCCTTTATTGAGAGCCAAAGCTGTTGGTGAAGAGGAATAAAAAAATGGACAAGCGCTGTTAACATCTCTGATATGCATTATGTTATCAGCTAAAATCATTTTACATAGGAAGTTGTCAACTAATATCACAAGCAAACAGGGTGGACAGGACACAATCGCGTGCCAACAGTCATCTTCATTCAGAATTACGGGCAAATGTGATATGTTGTAGACAGAAGAATTTCTTTCAGAAATATGGGTATCCCAAGAGACAAAGGCTTTGATGTGGGAAAGCCGCCTATACCCATAAGTGGCAAGAGGTGAGATACATGATTTATATCGGATTAACTGGCTGGGGGGATCATGACAGTCTTTACCCGCCGAAAATAGGAAGCTCTCAAAAGCTGTTTCACTACGCGTCAACGTTCCCTATTGTGGAACTGGATGCAAGCTTTTATGCTGTTCAGCCTGAGCGCAATCATGAAAAGTGGATAAAGGACACACCGGACACCTTTCAATTTGTCGTGAAAGCATACCAAGGAATGACCGGACATCAAAGAGGCGAGATTCCTTTTGCTTCGAAGGAAGAAATGTTTGACGCTTTTATCCTCTCATTGACTCCGCTCATTCGAGAAGGGAAACTGGCCATGGTCCTGTTTCAATTTCCACCATGGTTTGATTGTAAAAAAGAGCATGTCCAATATTTAAGATGGTGTAAGGAAAAGATGGGTGACATTCCGTGTGCCCTCGAATTCCGAAACCGGACATGGTTTTCAAACGAATTTTATGAGCAAACCTTGTCCTTTATGGAGAAAGAAGGGTGGATTCATTCCGTCTGTGATGAACCACAAGTCGGAGAAGGGTCCATTCCGCCAGTCATACAAGCCACACACCGTGATAAAACATTAGTCCGTTTTCACGGAAGAAATAAACAGGGCTGGCTTCACCCGGCAGACCATGAGAATTGGCGAGAAGTGCGTTACTTATATTTATATAATGAAGCTGAATTAAAGGAATGGAAAAAGAATCTCGACATCCTGCATCAGCAATCGAAAGATGTATATGTCGTGTTTAATAATAACTCCGGCGGAGATGCAGCGGCGAATGGCCAGCAAATGATTGATTTGCTGGATATTACCTATTCAAGCTTAGCCCCGAAGCAGTTAGATTTATTTAGTTAAATGAGAGCTGCGGCTTTCAACCTGAATGAGACGGTTCAGTGACAACTTGAGGGAGAGATCAACATGCTGCAGAAGCTATGGTTATATCATACAAACGACTTGCACAGCCACTTTGAGAACTGGCCAAAAATCGCCGCTTATATTGAAGAAAAGCGTCAAGTTCACGATCAGATGCTTTTGTTTGATATTGGCGACCATATGGACCGAGTGAACCTAGTGTCAGAAGCTGATTATGGAAAGGTAAACGTCAAGCTCCTCAATCAGCTCGGCTATGATGGGGTCACGATTGGGAATAATGAGGGCATTACGCTGCCTCATGATCAACTGGATCAATTATACAAAGAGGCTCAATTTCCAGTGATTTTGTCTAATTTATTTGAGAAAGGCAAAAGACCATCGTGGGCAAAGCCTTATCATATGATCACAATGAAAAATGGACTGAAGATATGCCTCTTAGGGGTAACGATTGCTTATACACCTGTATATGAAAAGCTGGGCTGGGACATTACAGACCCGTTTGACAGCATACGGGACATGCTGCAAGAAGTGAAGGGACAGGCTGATGTTATTGTGCTCCTTTCCCATCTTGGTATCATCCATGATCGGGAGGTAGCCCATGATTTTCCCGAAATTGACATCATCTTAGGCTCACACACGCATCATCTTTTAGAACATGGTGAGATGGACAATGGTGTGCTGCTTGCATGTGCTGAAAAGTATGGGCATTACATTGGCTGTGTAGAGCTGACCATTGACACAACTCGCAACGAGCTCATAAAGAAAAAAGCGACAGTGCAATCAGTGGATCAGCTCATTAGTGAATCGGATGAAGCCATCACGACCTTACAGCAAGCTGAAAGAAGAGCAAAATCACTGATGCAGGAAAAAGTGACATCGATCGAGACGAAACTTGAAACGAAGTGGTTTGATGATTCTCCGCTTCCCCAGCTGTTAACAGATGCCATTAAAGATTGGTGCGGGGCAGATATCGGCATGATGAATGCAGGCATGGTGCTTGATTCATTAGAGGCTGGGGTCGTGACAAGAGAAGAGATCCACCGAATATGCCCGCATCCAATTAATCCAATTCGGGTGACGCTTACCGGTAAACAGCTGCTAGAAACCGTTCAGCGGGCATGTGAAGAAAAAATGGAACAGCTGCGCATCAAAGGCTTCGGCTTTAGAGGTGAGTTGATGGGGAAAATGCTATACAGCGGACTCACCTATACATTAGAAGAAGGCGAAAACAAACGGGTGAAGGAAGTCTTTGTCCATGGTCAATTGATCGAAGAGGCTGATTCATATACGATTGGCACAGTAGATATGTATACACTCGGCTCCCTGTTCCCTCATATACGTGATCATGAACATATTGACTATTTCATGCCGGAATTTTTACGTGATGTGCTGAGCTGGCGCTTGAAGGAAGCAAGATGAAATCCGCTTCAGCCTAACAACACTCGCCCTCTCTTCACATAGATTGTGATGAAGGGAGTGAAGGGATTTGGTGAATTTAACACCGATTACAATTGATGGCCATTCCTTTACAGCCGTCACCGTCAAACTGCCGAAGACCAATTTTATGGCAGTGACAAACGAGCATGGTTATATTATGTGCGGTGCACTTGATGTCGGGCTCTTAAATGAAAAGCTTGCAGATAGAGGAATCATCGCAGGAAGAGCGGTTGGTGTGAGAACCATTGACCAGCTGCTGGATGCGCCTTTAGAATCTGTGACATACGCCGCAGAAGCGCTAGGGATTCAAGCTGGAACAATCGGAAGAGACGCATTATTAAAAATGGTGAAATAAAATAGAGAGATGATTCCTATCCCCCCGCCTGTCTGCATACACTTGTAATGGAGAAGGGGGGATTTTTTATTGAGAATGAACCGCCGTTATCGCCCCTACAAAAAGGGCCCTTTGCCGTTTCGTTACGTCATGCTGCTTGCCATATTATTTTTTGTGCTCTCAACTGTCATTAGTCTATTCTTCATTAACCGTTCTATTAAACCAACCCTGATTCACATTGCTGAACTAGAAACAGAGCGAATCGCCAATCATCTCATTCAATATTCTGTTCAAGATTTTGCAGACGATCAAGAGAATATGAAAGATATGGTGGTCATGAATACAAGTGAGAACGGAAAAGTAACGACCATTGATTTCAATGCGCAAGCAACATCGAAAGCAATGGCTGACCTGTCACGTCACCTTCAAAAAAATTTAGAGGACATTGAAAAGGGGAATTTTCAAAAGGAAGCGAAAGAGGTATTAAAAGATCAAACGGATGGCCATGACGGCATTATATACAATATTCCACTTGGGCAAGCGTCCGGAAATGCACTGATCGCAAACCTAGGACCAAAAGTGCCTGTACGATTTAGTGCCATTGGTGATCCGCATACGGACGTTGAAAAAAACATTAAACCCTATGGCATTAACAATGCCTTGATTGATATTAGTGTTCTGATCGAGGTGAAGGTGAGAGTCATCATTCCGTTTGCATCTGAAACCATCGTCGTCAAAAATTCTGTTCCTGTATCCATACAAGCCGTTCAAGGAGATGTTCCAGATTATTATAATGGCAGCGGGACGAATTCCGGTGCTCCATCGATTGTTTTGCCAGAGAAAAAGGAGAAAGAAGATTAACAGCCCAATGAAAGAATTGGGCTGTTTGTTATGATTTGCTTTTCCGCTCGGCTCTTTCCCACGCTCGCAGGTGAGGATATGGATCAAAAGACCATTCAGTTCGTCCGTTGTCCTTATACATACCATAGTGAAGGTGTGGTGGAAACTTTCCAGCTGTGCCGGGAGGGCCGTAACCGGAGCTTCCGACAGACCCAATGACCTGTCCAGGCTCAACAATTTGGCCAGTCTTTAGCCCTTTTGCAAAGCCATTTAAGTGAGCGAAATAATGATAGTGATTGTGAATATCTCGTATGCCTATCCGCCAGCCGCCAAAGCGGTTCCAGCCTTTCATTTCAATAATGCCATATGATGTCGCACGAACGGGAAGACCATAATGGGCAAATAAATCAGTGCCCTCATGGATTCTTCTCCCTCCAAAGCCTCTCGCATCACCCCATGTACTCCTGTAGCTGTAGTCAGCTCCGACCGGAAGAGGAAACGCATGCTTTCCGAGGTCAAGATGGCCGTAGTGCTTATAGAGCTTCATAAAAGATGAAATGATTCCAACGGTTTGATCACGTCCATAATAGTCCCATAAGGCAATTTTTAATTGGTCGATGCTGCTGCCGTAGTGAAGCAAGTATTGAGCAAACGTGAACAGTACATCTTCATCGTTATCGATTTCAGCTTTACCATCCCCATTTCCATCAAGCCCAATGCCGTCAAACACTTTAATGCTTAAGGGGGAGGTATCCTGCTTATTCGGGTTTTCTGGTCCGATCCACATTTCCCGGGGAATGTAGATGCCAATGATGCCTTTTTGTTTCGGTAAATCTTTTCTGCTTTTTCGAATATTGTGTTCATACTGATCAACCGCAGCAAGTACATACCATGGAACCTGTGTCGTGATGGCGACTTTTTCGTATAGTGCCATTCGCTGCTTCAACTCATCTGGCTGCTTGCTCGCCCCTTCTGCATGAATAGGTAAAGGTATCATTGAAAGAGCGATGATGATGGCTAAAACCACTTTCACAAACGTCCATCTCCTTTCTTCGAGCATCATCTTCTACCGTTTAGTGTGGTTAGATCGCTGTATTTCATAAGAAGAAAATGTTAGTAATTTTCTTCTGTTGTTTTAGGAGGCTTTTGGTTTTTTTGCAGCCCATTCCCTTGTTGTTCAATCTGTACTATGTTAAAGTGTCTAAAGAAAAGGCTTTAGGCCGAAGATTCAATTTTTTGCAGCTGCTGGCTGCATCCATCGTATATAGCAGGAAGATTTTTGTATATGCACCTTTAACGAATTCATATGGAGATGATGGAATTGGCAAAGAAGGAAGAGCACGTAAGAAAACCGGACTGGCTTAAAATTAAGCTGAATACGAATGAAAACTATACCGGTTTGAAAAAAATGATGCGGGAAAACAACCTGAATACCGTTTGTGAGGAAGCGAAATGTCCGAATATTCATGAATGCTGGGCAGTTAGAAGAACCGCTACATTTATGATCCTTGGTTCTGTTTGTACGCGCGCATGCCGTTTCTGTGCGGTGAAAACTGGACTTCCAACTGAGCTTGACCTGCAAGAACCGGAACGCGTTGCAGATTCAGTGGCTTTGATGAACTTAAAGCACGCCGTTATAACAGCGGTTGCAAGGGATGACCAAAAAGATGGCGGAGCAGGCGTTTTTGCTGAAACAGTGCGTGCTATTAGAAGAAAAAGTCCATTCACGACAATTGAAGTTCTCCCTTCAGACATGGGTGGCAATTATGATAATTTGAAGACATTGATGGATACACGCCCTGACATTTTAAATCACAATATCGAAACAGTACGCAGATTAACACCAAGGGTTCGTGCACGTGCGACATATGATCGTTCATTAGAATTCTTGCGTCGTGCAAAAGAAATGCAGCCTGACATTCCAACGAAATCAAGCATTATGATTGGACTCGGTGAAACGAAGGAAGAAATCATTGAAGTCATGGATGATCTTCTTGCCAGTCACGTCGACATCATGGCGATTGGTCAGTATTTACAGCCTTCGAAAAAGCATTTGAAAGTTCAAAAATACTACCATCCAGATGAGTTTGCAGAGCTGAAGGAAATTGCAATGTCAAAAGGCTTTAGCCATTGTGAAGCTGGGCCGCTTGTCCGCTCTTCTTATCATGCAGACGAACAAGTAAACGAAGCGTCTAAAAAGCGTCAGGCGCAAGCATAACAAAGAAAACGCCAGAGCTCTCTGGCGTTTTTTCTCGTATTAATTTTGGCCGTAAGGGGCGTTTCTTCTCATGGTGCGGTCGGAATTTGTCATACCATTTGCATCTTCTTGATTTGAAATAACTCCACCTTGAGGGGAATATTTCATTTGTTGAATTGTTTTTGTTAAAATTTGATCAAAATCACGTGAATTGGTTTGAAGACGTGAAAAATTGGCAATGGATTGAAAGTGCTCTGGATTATCAGAGACGTATACATGATAATAACGAGGGAGAACAGAAACCGCCGTTTTCTTCACTTGATCGGCTGATTCATCTCGGTTTTTGTTTCCTGTTCGATACACAATCAGTGCATCCTCATCTGTGACAAGAGTCGCTGCATCTTTGATGTTTGGCAGCTGCACAGCTAAACTTGTAATGACGTGGGCAAGGTGCTCACGATTTAAAGCAGGTGTCTTTTCTTTCTGATCCGTTACTTGCTGCCGCTGATAACGAACATATCCTGCTCTGTTTGTGTCTGCTTTTGGCATGTTGGAATTATTTCCTTCATGACGATCAGACAGCCGGATGGTTTTACTTGAAGAATCCTCATCCACCTGCCTGTTCATACCTGATTGAAAGCCGCATCCGCCTAAAAGCATGCAGAGGAGAATAGTGGCTGTCAGTTGTTTCATCATAAATGTGACCTCCTTTTTTCTTTAGCTTCGGCTAAAACGGAAAAAACATGCTTTAGCAATTGATGGAGTTCTTCCAATGAATTATCATTAAAGATGGATCGTTTAAAAAGAGGTGAGAAGATGATCGTTATTCAGAATGCTACCTTTGATCTTGTGAGAGATATCAAAGACGGCTTTGATGAGGAAGCGTTTAAAGCAAGGTACTCAGATATTTTAAATAAGTATGATTATATTGTGGGAGATTGGGGCTACAATCAGCTTAGGCTGAAAGGGTTCTTTGATGACCAAAACCAAAAGGCCACATTTGATACAAAAATCAGCACACTCGATGAATACATTTATGAATACTGTAATTTTGGCTGTGCCTATTTTGTCTTAAAACGAATGAGAAAATAACGCAAAGGGGAGCGTCATGATGTATTTCGTAGACAGAAAGAAGATTGAAGAGACATTACGTTTTTTCGAGGAGCAATATGATTTGATGCGCAGTCATCAAACATGGACAAGTCCTCTAGAGAAAAAAGCGCTGGAACGAATCGTTCATCTGCTCGTCGAATGTATTCTTGATACGGGGAATGACATGATTGATGGCTTTATTATGCGTGATCCAGGAAGCTATGATGACATCATGGATATTCTTGTCGACGAAAAAGTCGTACCAGAAGAGGAAGGCAGGCAGCTGAAAAAGCTTGTCTCGTGCCGCAAAACGCTTGTTCAGCAATATCAGGAAGTGGATCATCACGACTTATTGCAGGTGATCAGTGAGGTAGAACAGGCGCTTCAAGTATTTCCAAACAGAATCCGTACCTATTTGGAGCAGGAGCTTGGACCAGTATCAGCGTTTAAATAAACCATTGGAGTTGTGAGCATCATGAAATACAAAGGCTATTTAATTGATTTAGACGGGACGATGTATAAAGGAACAGAAAAGATTGAAGAGGCGGGTCAATTTGTTCAAAAGTTAAATGAGTTGAACATCCCTTATTTGTTTGTCACAAATAACTCTTCACGCACCCCGAAGCAGGTAGCGGAAAAACTTGTTTCTTTCGATATTCCAGCAACGGAAGAACAAGTCTTTACAACAAGTATGGCGACGGCAAACTATATTGCGGAACAAAAGAAAGATGCGTCTGTTTACGTCATCGGCGAAGAAGGAATCAGGCAGGCCATTGAAGAAAAAGGGCTGACGTTTGGTCAGGAAGACGCTGATTTCGTCGTTGTTGGAATTGATCGAGGCATTACTTATGAAAAATTAGCAGTAGGTGCTATTGCCATTCGTCAAGGAGCACAATTTGTCTCAACAAATGGCGATATTGCCATTCCAACAGAAAGAGGGCTTTTACCAGGGAACGGCTCGTTAACGTCTGTGCTGACAGTCACCACAACGGTCCAGCCAACGTTTATTGGAAAGCCAGAATCGATCATCATGGAACAAGCCATGCGGGTGCTCGGGACAGATGTGTCTGAGACGCTCATGGTCGGTGATAACTATGATACCGATATTATGGCAGGGATGAATGCAGGAATGGATACATTGCTCGTTCATACAGGCGTGACAACAAAAGAGCTGCTTCAGCAGTATGACAAACAGCCAACCTATGTCATTGATTCTTTATCCGAGTGGATCGAGCGATGATCATAAAAAAGAGGACAAGCGTTACGCGCGCGTCCTCTTTTTTGGTTTATTCCGCATTTCTCGAACTATGTGCCAGCCTGCTTGATGCTGCCGCAGCAATGGCGCCGACAATGTCATCTAAAAAAGTATGGCACTCGCCTGTGGATTTATCGTTCAGTTTTCCAAGGATTCCTGGTTTTTCTTTATCGATATATCCGTAATTCGTAAAGCCGATCGATCCATAAATATTGACGATGGCAAAGGACAAAATTTCATCGACGCCATACAGGCTTTCGTCTGTTTCAAGAATCGATTGCAGCGGCTCGGTCAGCTTTTTTTGCTCAGTCAGTACGTCTAGTTCGACGCCTGTTAATATCGCATTTTGGACTTCACGTTTTGCGATGACACGCTCCACATTGTGGATGCACTCTGTCATGTCTAAGCGAGGATGATACTTTTCCTGTAAAAAGTAGACAAGGTCTGCTATATCTTGAATGGTTACGCCTCGCTCTTGTAAACGTCGTCTTGCTGTTTTTTCTACTTCGTTCATCTCATGATGATGCGGCATGTATTCCTCACCCAATTCTCGTAATTTGTCCACAACGTGTTAAAAAGCTTCGGATAGTAAATTGTATTCATAAATCCCTCAACCTGCGACTACGATATGATAAGAGACTGATCATATGAACGCAGGTGAAAATATGAAAGAAACCATTTATCACACATTTGGTATTGATGTTCGTCAATTTATGCCATATGGCAGCTATCAGAGCTTTCAAACGGCGAAGGCTCTCTTCCTCATTGTTCCTGTGTCTCATTTGCGAGAAGAAGAACTCACAGAGCTTTATCATATCAGTCAGTATTTACTGAATGACGGTGACCTATACGTCGCTGTGTTTGAATTAACGAATGAAGAGAAACCGACCTTTACTCATGGAAAGGAACTGTACGCCTTATTAAAGGCAGCACCGCCGGTCACAAGCCGCTCGTTTCAGCATGCGTCAGAGCTGGCGGCCTTTCATGTAAGGGGAAGAGGGTTTCCTTATGAGGTATCTGAAACAAAACGGGTGGGAGCCTGGAAGGAATTATGGGCAAAACGGTTAGATCAGCTTGAAGGCTTTTGGATGCAGCAAATGCATCAAAAACCGCTTGAACGATTTGAAAAAAAATTCATTGAATCCTTTCCGTATTATCTTGGGTTAACGGAAAATGCCATTCAATATTTAGTTGATACAGAGCTTGATGATGAACCGAAAGAATGTGACTCAGGTACTGTTTGTCATCAGCGCTTTTCACGTAAGACATGGCCGCATGAGCAGCCGCTTCGTTTACCTGTTGATTGGGTCTTTGATCATCCAACCCGGGACATTGCCGAATACTTAAGAGAAACCTTTGTACAGCATAAGGAAGATTTAATTGAAGAAGGATTTTCCTTTCTGCAGCAATATGAGCAGGTGACACCCCTTTCATCCTTTTCAAAGCGATTGTTATACAGCCGCCTTTTGTTCCCGCTTCATTATTTTGAAATTGTGGAAGGCTACTACATGTCTGGAGAAAATGAAAAATCATATTATGAAGAGCGGTTAGATTACGTCTTAAATGATGCCAATCGCTATGAATACTTTCTGAAGGTCTTTCAAGAGATGAGTGCCATGCGAAGCGGCGGGAGCCTCATTCCGGCTGTTGGATGGATTCAACCATCCGCTGATTTGAAGTTTCAGTAAACACACGAAACGTCTCTTTTCTCTTGAGGCGTTTTTCGTTATGCTTAAAGAAATCAACAAAAGGAGTGTTCTTCTTGACGAAACCTTATGTCTATATCACAAGAAAGCTAGATGAAACATCACTTACACCATTAAAAGAAGTCGCTCATATTGAGATGTGGCCGAGCGAGGATGAGCCATGTCCAAGAGAAGAGTTAGAAAAACAATCTGCTAAGGCTGATGGGCTTCTCACGATGCTGTCAGATCAAGTGGACGAGGCACTTTTATCAAATGCCCCGAATGTAAAAGTGGTGGCGAACCTTGCTGTTGGCTATGACAATATTGATCTTGAAGCAGCTAAAAAACATGGTATCACAGTGTGTAATACACCAGACGTATTAACAGAATCCACAGCTGATTTAGCCTTTGCCCTGCTGATGGCATCAGCTAGACGGATTGTGGAGGCGAGTGATTGGATTAAGGAAGGAAAATGGACAGGCTGGGGACCGCTTCTTCTTGCCGGCGCCGATGTTCATCACAAAACCCTTGGAATTGTCGGAATGGGCAGTATTGGAACAGCACTTGCCAAGCGGGCAGCGGGCTTTGATATGAAGGTGCTTTACCATAACCGTTCAAGAAAGCCAGAGGCAGAAGCGCAGCTAGGTGTGACCTATGCCACCTTTGATGAACTGCTCACGCAGTCTGATTTCATCGTCTGTCTGACCCCTTTAACTCCGGAAACGAAAGAAATGTTTAATGAGAAAGCATTTGATCAGATGAAGAACACGGCTTACTTTATCAACGTATCAAGAGGGCAGACAGTGGATGAGGATGCTTTATATGAGGCTGTCACAACAGGAAAAATTGCAGGAGCAGGTCTGGATGTATTTAAACAGGAACCTGTCAGCCCGGCTCATCCGTTAACGACATTACCTAACGTGACGGTTCTTCCTCATATCGGAAGCGCAAGTGTTGAAACGAGAAAAACGATGATGCATTTATGTGCGGAAAATATCGCGCTTGTCTTACAAGATCAGCAGGCCAAAACGCCGGTTCATCCATAAATGTTAAGGCTTCCCGACTTTCGGGAGCTTTTCTGACAAAAATATTTTGAAAATATAGAATCTTGATATAAATAGCTGTTAAGCGGTTTCATTCCTACATTCTCATATTTTATTACCTTGTCAAAATGAGGATACCCCTTTATAATGTGTGTACATTGAATGTCTGTGTTAGGTTAACAAATGTCTTTTTAGAGAGGACATTTACGGAGAAAGGTGGAATTTCAGGTGAAGGCAATTCGAGTTGGACTATTAGGATTAGGAACAGTGGGGAGCGGTGTCGTTAAGATTATCCAAGATCATCAGGATAAATTAATGCACCAGATCGGCTGTCCGGTATTAATACAAAAAGTGCTTGTGAGCAATCCCGACAAAAAAAGAGATGTGGATGTAGCAAGAGAGGTCTTCACAACTGAAGTATACGATGTGATTAGAGATCCAGAGGTCGACGTCATTATTGAAGTGATGGGCGGCATTGAAGATACAAAACAATATTTAATAGATGCGTTAAACGAGAAGAAACATGTCATTACAGCCAATAAAGATTTAATGGCACTTTACGGAACGGAGCTTTTGCATGTTGCGAAAGAAAATGGCTGTGATCTTTATTATGAAGCAAGTGTCGCCGGAGGAATTCCGATTCTTCGTACACTGGAGGAAGGATTAGCCTCTGATCGAATCACAAAGATGATGGGTATCGTGAACGGCACAACGAATTTTATTTTAACGAAAATGAATGTCAATAAAAGCGCATATGAAGATGTATTAAAAGAAGCGCAAGATCTCGGTTTTGCAGAAGCAGATCCAACAGCTGATGTAGAAGGACTGGATGCGGCAAGGAAAATGGCCATTCTTGCAAGGCTTGGCTTTTCGATGAATGTTGATTTAGAAGATGTGAAGGTCAAAGGCATCTCTGAAATCTCTGATGAGGACATTAATTTTAGCAAACGATTTGGCTATACAATGAAGCTGATCGGTATTGCCCAAAGAGACGGAGAGAAAGTGGAGGTTAGTGTACAGCCAACCTTACTCCCTGATCATCACCCACTATCATCCGTCAACAATGAATTCAATGCTGTGTATGTCTACGGAAGTGCTGTGGGAGAAACGATGTTTTACGGACCTGGAGCAGGAAGTCTGCCAACGGCAACAGCTGTTGTATCTGACTTAGTCGCAGTGATGAAAAACATGCGTCTTGGCGTGAACGGAAGCGGATTTATCGCAGCCCAATTTGAGAAGAAAATCAAATCATCATCGGAAGTATTTGCTCAGCAATTCTTAAGAATACATGTCAGAGATCAAGTCGGGGCATTCTCCCGGATTACATCTATTTTTTCTGAAAGAGGCATCAGCTTTGAAAAGATCCTTCAGCTTCCTGTGAAAGGGCATGATGAGCTGGCTGAAATTGTGATTATTACACATCAGACTTCAGAAGAAGATTTCTCAAATATCCTGCAAAAATTAAACGATCTCGACGTGGTGGTTCAAGTGAAGAGCACGTACCGAGTAGAAGGGAACGGTTTAAGCTGATGAAGTGGAATGGACTCATTGAAGAATTCCAAGAATTCTTACCAGTAAACGAACATACACCAAAACTAACATTAAATGAGGGGAATACACCGCTGATCCACCTCGCCAAGCTTTCTGAAAAGCTGGGGATTGAGCTGCATGTGAAAACAGAGGGCGTCAATCCAACGGGCTCTTTTAAAGATCGAGGAATGGTCATGGCAGTCGCAAAGGCAAAAGAAGAAGGCAATGATACGATCATGTGTGCTTCGACAGGAAATACCTCTGCAGCCGCTGCGGCTTATGCGGCTCGCGCTGATATGAAATGTATTGTCATCATTCCAGATGGGAAAATTGCCTTCGGTAAGCTCGCGCAGGCTGTGATGTATGGAGCAGAGATCATTGCCATTGACGGCAACTTTGATGATGCGCTTAAAATTGTCCGCAGCATCTGTGAAAAAGCGCCGATTGCACTCGTTAACTCCGTCAATCCTTACCGAATTGAAGGACAAAAGACAGCGGCATTTGAAATCTGTGAACAGCTAGGCTCTGCGCCAGACGTACTGGCGATTCCTGTTGGAAATGCAGGGAATATCACAGCCTACTGGAAAGGGTTCAAAGAATATCATGAGCAAAAAGGTACTGGGCTGCCTGTCATGCGCGGTTTTGAAGCGGAGGGTGCAGCAGCGATCGTTCGAAATGAAGTAATTGAGCAGCCAGAAACAGTAGCAACAGCCATTCGTATCGGAAATCCAGCAAGCTGGAAGCAAGCTGTGGCAGCCGCCGATGAATCAAACGGAAAAATTGATGAAGTGACAGACGAGGAAATTCTTCATGCGTATCAATTGATTGCACGTGAAGAAGGGGTGTTTGCAGAGCCAGGATCATGTGCGTCCATTGCGGGCGTACTAAAGCAGGTGAAATCTGGAGAAATCAAGCCAGGCAGTAAAGTGGTTGCTGTATTAACAGGAAATGGGTTGAAAGATCCGAATACGGCCATTGATATTTCACACATCAAACCGGTCACACTCGATGCAGATGAAGATCAAATTCTCGAACATTTAGAAAAGGCCGCACGCGTATGAGTGAAGCCTCCATGCTTTTTTCAATCACAGTACCGGGAAGCACTGCCAACTTAGGACCAGGCTTTGATTCAGTCGGAATGGCGCTCAGCCGCTATTTAAAGCTATCGGTCTATGACCATGATAGCTGGCTGTTTGAAGCAGAAACAGATGTCGTGTCTGGTATTCCATCAGGCACCGACAATCTGATTTATCAAACAGCCAAAAAGGTCGCAGATGACTTTGGAAAAACACTCCCGCCTGTTCATGTCAAAGTGTGGAGTGATATTCCATTGGCTCGGGGGCTAGGCAGCAGTGCAGCCGCCATCGTGGCCGCCATTGAGCTTGCCAATCAGCTGCTTGAATTAAATTTGTCAGATGATCAGAAGCTCTTTTTTGCAAGTGAGGTAGAAGGTCATCCAGATAATGCTGGTGCTTCGCTATTTGGTGGTTTACTCATCGGCCTTCATGAAGAAGAAAAGACACATGCCGTTAAAGTGCAGCATGTGGATATAGATGTAGTGGTCGTAATTCCTTTTTATGAAGTGCTGACAAAGGATGCCCGTGATGTCCTGCCAGAGGATCTTTCCTATAAGCATGCCGTCAGTGCGAGTGCGGTGAGTAACGTCCTTGTCGCTGCCTTAATGACGCAGAACTGGCCGCTTGTAGGGGAAATGATGAATAAAGATTTGTTTCATCAGCCTTATCGCACCATGCTTGTCCCAGAGCTGTCGAAGGTGGAGCATGTCGCTTCATTAAAAGGAGCGTATGGAACAGCACTAAGCGGTGCCGGGCCGACGATCCTTACCTTAGTTGAAAAAGGGAAGGGAGACGCGCTGAAAGAGCAGCTTGCTCAAAATTTCCCTCATTGCGAAGTAGATTTGCTGACGGTGCCGGTAGAAGGTGTCGTCGTCGAACATCATCCTGTCAATCAAGTGTAGAACGTGCGGTGAATACGCACGTTCCAGCGTGTAGACAAACCCTCGCATTCTGTGTCAGTCCTGCGTGCCGGTGCTCACGAATCTCAAATTCGCTCCGCTCCGGTACTCGTCCTTCCTAGACTTCAAGGGCTTTCTATCACGCTGAAAAGAAGACAAAGGGCTAAAATAAAGATCATTTTAGCCCTTTGTCAACAATCTGGAACGTGCGGTGAAGACGCACGTTCTTTTTTATACTTGTTTTTAAGGGCAGAAGCAGGGATTATTATTTAGAGGATCGAACTATTTTTTATACATAAAAGGGGGAGATACATTCATGAAGAAATTGATAACTGCTGAAGATATAACGAAGATTGTTTCTGTTTCTCATCCAGTCTATTCGCCAGATGGAAAAAGGGCGGTCTTTACAAAAGTCACTGTGAATGAGAAAAAGGATGATTACAATATCCATTTATGGGTTCGAGATGAAGAGACAGAAGAGCTGTCTCAATGGACATTTGAGGATGGAAAGCACCATCATCCTGTTTGGTCAAAAGACGGTAAACAGCTTGCCTTTATTTTGCAAAAGCCAAAGGACGTTCCTCAGCTGGCACTCATTCAGAGTCAAGGAGGCGGCGTGCGTATCTTAACGAATATTCCGTATGGGGTATCTCATCCTGTATTTTCTCCAGATGGATCTCTCATTTATGCGGCTGTGTCATTAAAACAAACAGAATCTGTTCATGATGAAAAAAAGGAGGAGCGAGATGACTTTGCTCCGGCAGTATATGATGAGTTGACTTATAAGGCAGATGGAAGAGGCTTTTTAGATGGGCGTTTGACGCAGATCGTTCAAGTCGATGTCCGTTCGGGCGAGGTAGAGCCTGTTACAAGCCAGCAGCATCATCATATAAATCATGTGGTCTCTCCGTGCGGAAAATGGCTCGCCTATATTCAAACAAATCCTCAGACACCTTATATAAGTGATGTGTGTCTCCTCTCATTAGAGGATGGTACATCAAACAAAATGACACAATCGACCGGCGCCTACTCCACCGTATCTTTTTCTCCAAATGGAGGAAGCCTTTTGTACATTGGACATGAGCGCGAATTTCAAAATGCAACTTTCCCATCATTATGGCTGTATGACCTGAAGGAAAAAAAGGCCATTCAGCTATCAGAAATGCTCGATATGTATGTGGGCAACTGTATGGCAGGAGATAGTGTCATGGGTGAAGCCAATCAGCTTCCCCAATGGACAAAAGATAGTCAGGGGTTTTATGCGCTTGTCTCTGATCAAGGAAGTACAGGGATTTATTATTTTTCCATTGAAGGTTTAGCCTATCCTGTTCGACTAGAGGCAGAACATATTACGAACTTCAGCCTTCATCCAAATGAATCAAAATTGCTGCTCAGCCGGCTGTCACCCGTCACACCAAGTGAGCTGTATGAGCTGACATTAGGGGAAACATCACTAAAGCAAATCACATTCGAGCATGATACCTTTCTCAAGGAGCATGTCCTCTCAGTACCGGAGCCATTTTCGCTTCAGTCGAAAGAGGGCGACGATGTACATGGGTGGTTCATGAAGCCTTCTCAGATGGAGGACGGGAAAAAATATCCGCTCATTTTAGAAATTCATGGCGGACCGCATGCGATGTATGGTCATACGTATTTTCATGAATTTCAAATGCTCGCTGCTGAAGGCTATGCCATTGTGTACGTCAATCCTCATGGCAGTCATGGGTACGGACAGATGTTTACCGACCGTGTGAGAGGCAGCTATGGTGACGTTGATTATGAGGATGTCATGCTGGCTGTTGATCACGTGCTAGAATCCTATGATTTCCTCGATGAAACGAGGCTTGGAGTGACAGGCGGGAGCTATGGGGGTTTTATGACCAACTGGATTGTCGGACAGACAGACCGCTTTCGTGCAGCCGTCACACAGCGGTCCATTTCGAACTGGATTAGCTTTTATGGTATCAGTGATATCGGTTATTTCTTTACAAGGTGGCAGATTGATGGGGATATTTATGATTCGGCCGATAAGCTATGGGATCGTTCGCCGCTTAAGTATGTGAACCAGGTGAACACGCCGCTTCTCATCTTGCACAGCGATGAAGATTATCGCTGCCCAGTCGATCAAGCAGAGCAGCTTTTTGTGGCATTGAAGGAGCTTGGGAAAGACACAAGATTGGTCAAATTCCCGAAAGCATCTCATGATTTATCCAGAAGCGGCCACCCGGCGCAGCGCATTCAAAGACTGAGCTTTATTCAAGAATGGTTTAAAGAAAAGTTATCCTAATGAAAAAAACGACCCGATTTGGGTCGTTTTCATGTCATATATGAATTAGAAAACCTGTTCAACTTCTACAACGCCAGGCACTTCTTCTAATAATGCGCGCTCAATACCGGCTTTCAATGTAATGGTTGAACTTGGGCAGCTGCCGCATGCACCAAGAAGACGTAATTTCACAATGCCATCTTCAATGTCTACAAGCTCACAGTCTCCACCATCACGTAATAGAAATGGACGAAGTTTGTCCAGTACTTCCTGTACTTGGTCTTTCATTTCGACTTCAGTCATTAGATATAATCGCTCCTTTCACAACATATCACCATTATATTCATCTGGACGATAAAAATCTATTGATTGGTTTCAAAGTTTCCTTCTCATTATAGCACAATCTCACCTTGAAACAAAAAGTGATTTTGACTTTTTTCATACAGAAAATTCAGCTAAAATAAAGGAGAATAGGGGGCTTGTCAAATGAACCAAACTGTTGACCTTTATGTATATGGAAGAGATGTCCTGTGTGCTAGCTGTGTGAATCTGCCTTCTTCAAAAGATACATTTGAGTGGTTAGATGCAGCGTTAAAACGAAAATATCCGAATCAGCCGTTTCGCATCACATATATTGATATTGAGCACCCGCCAGAAAACGAACGCCAAAAGGAATTGTCTGAACGAATTCTTGATGATGAATTCTTTTATCCACTTGTCCTAGTGGAGGATCAAATTGTTGGAGAGGGCAATCCGAAATTAAAAGACATTTATCAAGAAATGGAGAAATACGGGTACAAAGAGAGCAGTGAATAAGCTGTTCTTTTTTTGAGAAAATAAATAGAACGAGTGTTCCTTTTTATGTTGAAAAAGAACGTTTGTTCGTATATAATGGAATGAAAGGAGCGTGAGCATCATGAATTATTTACTGAAACAATCTCTTCATCAGCAAATACCGATTGACATGATTTATATGAAGAAAAACGGAGAGTGCACAAAGCGAAAAATCATTGTACACCGTCAAACGGAACAGCTCATACAAGCGTATTGTTTATCGAAGAAGACAATGAGAACTTTTCGTAAAGACTGCATCCTTGCCCTTGCTCCGATCAAATTGACCACTCCATCGGCACATGCCGTTTCATAGAAAAAAGCTCCTTCGCCAGGAAGGAGCTTTGAGAAAAAAATCACATGAGCTTAGCCATTGTGATGCTTGTACATCCAAAGAAGTCCAGATTTTAGGAGTCTTGGCACACGGCCAACAAGTGGACGATCCGCAACTAAGCCAAAGCCGGCTTTTTTCCCTAAAGAGCCTAGTACCCCTTTTAGCTTAAACTGAGGATAAGCCTCAGGAAGCGGCTCGTTTTTCCAGCGTTTTTGTAGAGATTGGACAATTTGTTCTGCCTGTGCCTCGGCAAGCTGTGCACTTGGGGCATGCGGCAAGCTTGCGCAATCACCCACGACATATACATGCTCATCTCCAGGGAGATTGTGATGAGGAGTTAATACGACGCGGCCTTGTGCGTCTTTTTCAACATCCATGTCTCTTATCACTTTGCTTGGCTGAATGCCTGCTGTCCACACAATGACTTCTGCTTCAATTGCGTCATCATGGTTGTAAACAACGCCTTCTTCAACCTTCGTAATATTGGCGCAGTTAATGATCTGTACATCATTTTCTTCAAACCACTTTTGCACATATAAACTTAATCTTTTTGGGAAGCTTGATAGAATAAGCTCTCCACGGTCAAAAAGAATAATGTTTAAATCAGTGCGGCTTTCTCGCAGTTCACTGGCTAGCTCTACCCCGCTAAGTCCAGCACCGACGATACCAACCGTTGCACCTGCGCTTAAATTATTTAATTTGTTATACGCAAGCCTTGACTGATCAATGGTTTGAATGCTGTATGTATGTTCTTTCGCACCAGGGACATTATGATACTTGTCCTCACAGCCGAGTCCAATCACCGTGTCATCATATGGAATGGGTTCACGGTCGCTGAATAAGATCTGTTTGTTTTCAATATCAACTTTTTCTACTTCCCCATATTGAATATCCAGCTTCGGATGCTCTGGAAAAGATACTCGAATGTGATGATCAGAGATCGTTCCAGCAGCAAGTGCATAATATTCTGTTTTTAAACAGTGGTAAGGATTTCGATCAATTAATGTGATAGTAACATCATCAGGTAATTGATTTGGCAATAAGCGGTGGAGAACCCGCATATTCCCGTAACCTCCGCCGATCAAGACTAAATTTTTCATGACGATTCTCCTTTTCCCCCTAGACATTGAAAAACACTTATACTAAAAAACTTTAAGTTAAAATACCAAATAAAATTATATCGAATTTACTGTGAAACCACAATAATTGTTTCAAAATAACCTACATATTCATTAGTTAGTCCTAAATAGTAAAACATTTTACGAGGAATAGGCGTAACGATGTAGAAGAAGCTCATGTTTTGACTAATAGAAGAAATTTCGGTAGGATGTAAAGGCAATGTGAGGTGAAGCACAGTGTTTCCACTGATCGAATTTTGTGTAAGTAATCTTGCACAAGGGTCTCAAGAAGCAAAAGAGAAGCTTGAAAAAGACCCAAACCTAGACGTAATGGAATACGGCTGTTTAAGCTACTGCGGCAAATGCATGGACTCCCCATTCGCACTTGTGAATGGAGAATTTGTTTCAGGAGAAAATGCAGAGCAGCTAGTTGAGCGTATTTATGCTTTTATAGAGGAAAATGAGATGTTTTAGATGCACCACATGGGTCATGAGGTGCATTTTTTTTACACTTTCAGCTTCCATTTTTAAGGAGAATGAATAGAAAGCGCATCCAATATGTTATGCTAATAAAATATCATCAAAATGAAGCAACACACGATTGAAAAAGAGGCATATGCATAATAAAAGCCCTTTGCCATGGCAGCAAAGAGCTTCTATGTATGAAAAACGGGGGATGATAAGATTGTCTCCTGAATCGACTCCTTTTATACTATAAGAAACAACATTTATGGAGGACTTTCATGACATCATTTCAATTCACGAAAATGCACGGACTAGGAAATAATTATATTTACGTCAATCAGATGAAGGAACAGCTTCCAGAAGAGCAGCTATCAGAGATGGCGATCCGTGTTTCTTCTGTTTATACAGGAATCGGTTCCGACGGGATGATCCTCATTTGCCCATCAGATGTTGCACCTGTGAAAATGCGCATTTTCAACAATGATGGATCAGAGGGGAAAAACTGCGGCAATGGGCTGCGATGCGTCGCAAAATATGTGTATGAGCATCAGATTGTGACAGACACGACGTTCCAGATTGAGACATTGTCAGGACTCGTTGAAGCTACTGTTCATCTACAGGATGGTCACGTTCATTTAGTCACAGTAGATATGGGGAAACCTCGTTTTGAAAAAGGAGCGATGCCGATGCTGGGAGAGTCAGGCAGCACAACGATCAATGAGCCGCTTGATTTTGGCACTGCGACTTTAAATGGAACGGCCGTTTCAATGGGTAACCCGCACATCGTTTTTTATTTAGAGGACATTGAGAAAGCTCCGCTCGGTACACTTGGACCGATCATTGAAAAGCACGAGACGTTCCCAGAAGGCGTCAATGTGGAATTTGTTGAAATCGTCAGTGAAACCGAGCTGCATTTTCGAGTGTGGGAAAGAGGATCAGGGATTACGCAGGCCTGCGGAACAGGGGCTTGCGCTGCGGCTGTATCAACCATTATGAATGGACATGCGAAAAAAGAAACGGACATGACGGTTCATTTAGCAGGTGGAGATCTCATCATTCGCTGGAAAGACAATGGCCATGTGCTCATGACAGGACCTGCTGAAACCATTTGTGACGGCCAATTTTATCTCTAAACCATTTATTTGAGAAAAGGCACCATCACGTTTATAATTGAAAAGAAACATCCAGTCAAAAGGAGGGATGATCATGAGTACACCAGTAACTATTACAGAAGCTGCTGCACTGCAGATTAAAGATATGATGAAAGAGCATGAAGAAGAAAATGCGTTCCTTCGAGTGGGCGTAAAAGGCGGCGGATGCAGCGGTCTTTCGTACGGCATGGGCTTTGACCATGAAGTCTCAGAGAAAGACACGCAGTTCGAACAGCAAGGCATAAAGGTCCTTGTCGACTCTGAAAGCCTTGATATCATGAACGGCACCATCATTGATTTCAAACAATCACTAATGGGCGGCGGCTTCACGATTGACAACCCGAACGCCATCGCGTCATGTGGATGTGGTTCTTCTTTCAGAACTGCCACGAATACCGGTTCGCCGGAAGAGTGTTAAACATTGATCATGAATAAAGATAAGCCTTCTTGTTCGTTTGTTTTTGTTAAACAAAGCGATCGAGGAGGCTTTTTCTGTTTCTTTTGAAATACTATCGAAAACCACTGACCTTGTAAATCGCTCAATTTTGTTACAGCTTGCTCTCACAACTGGCTATTTCCACTTGAAAAGAGTATCATGAGAATCAAATATAAACTGTAGTCAGAAAAGAGGTTGCTGAGGTTTGAGTGAACAAATCAATTGCAGGAACTGTCATGAACTGATTCCGTATCGTTCAAAAACGTGTCCATCTTGCGGGATAGACAAGCCGCTTCCGAAAAAGGAACGTGTGAAGGATCGGGTGATTTTGGTTGTGGCAGGGATTGTTGTGGTGCTGCTTGCTGCAATGGTACTTGGGATGGCGAATGCCTATATTGGGGTTTTTAAATAAACGAAAAAGGAGTTCCGCTGGTGGAACTCCTTTTTTTAATCCGTCCTTATTTGTTTTCAAATAAGCTTGTGGAGTGAAGCGGCTGTACACGGGCTTTTGGGTCCATGTATGCTTTTGCGTTGTTTACAGCAGTTGGTGCTTCACCAAATCCGCTGGCAATCAATTTGACTTTTCCTTCATACGTACAGATGTCTCCTGCCGCATAGAAACCTTCGATGTTTGTTTCCATTGTGGATTTCACCACGATAGAGTTCTTTTCGATTTCAAGGCCCCATTGTTTGATTGGTCCAAGGGAGGAAACAAAACCGAAGTTGACGATCACATCGTCCACATCAAGTACTTGCTTTTTGTCGCCTTTGACTTCTTCAAGCACAATTTGTTCAATGCGGTCTTCACCAATGAGCTCAGTAGGCACAAATGGTGTCAGCACATTGACTTTCGAGTTGTGCAGGTTTTCTACACTGTGCTCATGCGCGCGGAATTTATCGCGGCGGTGAATAATGGATACTTCTTTTGCAATTGGCTCAAGCATCAGTGCCCAGTCCACCGCAGAGTCTCCACCGCCAAGAACAGCGACACGTCTGCCGGCAAATTGGTTCAAGTCATTAATGAAGTAATGCAGGTTGCTGCCTTCAAATGATTCTGCTGCATCAAGTTCAAGCTTTCTCGGTTGGAATGCACCGTTGCCAGCTGTAATGATGATCGTTTTAGAATAATGAACCTCTTGATTTGTGACAAGTTTAAAAATACCATCTGCCTGCTTTTCAACCGTTTCAACAGCTTGTTCTAAGCAAATGGTTTGCTCAAATTTATCCATTTGTTCCTTTAAGTTATCAACTAATTCTTGTGCGCGGATTTTTGGAAAACCTGCCACATCATAAATGTATTTTTCAGGGTAAAGAGCGGATAGTTGACCGCCGAGCTGAGGAAGGCTTTCAATGATTTTCACACTTGCCTGTCTCATGCCTCCGTAAAATGCAGTAAACAACCCAACTGGGCCGCCCCCGATAACGGTAATGTCATATACCTTAGAATCTTCTTGCATTCCTTTAATCCTCCCAAATGAAAATTGTTATCACTATATCATATCATACCACATATCGTCGTCTGACTTGTTTTGAAAAACTTGTCGTTTTTTGATGCCGGTGCTTAGAAAAAGAGGAAAAAGTGAGAAAGACCGTTTATCATAAGGATTTTCAGTTTAAAGCCTTGAAAAAAGGAGCAGAACTCGCTATTATTGTTAAGGGAACTAAATATTAATTTTTTATGAATTTTTGTCGGATACGGTCAAATGCTTTCGTTTTTTGTAGGTGAAAGTTCAGATTTTCACATACATATTTTTTTGTTTAAATTTCATAAAATGCCGGAAAGCGGTTGAGAATAACGATAGGTAATTCTTTATCCGTTTTACAGCAAATTTAAAAAAGGTGGATGTGATTCCAGTGAATAAACCGAAAATCGTTGTATTAGGTGCAGGTTATGGCGGATTAATGACTGTAACAAGATTAACAAAACAGCTTGGCACAAATGATGCGGACATTACTCTTGTGAACAAGCATAATTATCATTACGAAACAACATGGCTACATGAAGCAAGTGCAGGTACACTTCATCATGATCGCTGTCGTTATCAAATCAAAGATGTGATTAATAGTTCCCGTGTCAACTTTGTACAAGCAACAGTTGAAAGCATTGATAAGGAAGCAAAGAAAGTTGTGACATCAGATGGCGAACTTTCTTACGACTACCTTGTTGTCGCGCTTGGTGCTGTTCCTGAAACATTTGGCATCGCAGGACTGAAAGAATATGCATTCTCAATCTCTAACATCAACTCTGCTCGTCAGCTTCGTGAGCACATTGAGCTTCAATTCGCGACGTATCATACTGAAGCTGAAAAGCGTCCAGAGCGTCTGACAATCGTTGTCGGCGGTGCGGGCTTCACAGGTATTGAGTTCCTTGGTGAGCTTGGAAACCGTGTGCCAGAGCTTTGCAAAGAATATGATATTGATCAAAAAGACGTGCGTATTATCTGTGTAGAAGCTGCGCCAACAGCTCTTCCAGGATTCGACCCTGAATTGATCGACTATGCGATGAACTACCTTCAAGGTAAAGGTGTTGAGTTCAAAATCGGTACAGCGATCAAAGAATGTACGCCTGAAGGCATCATTGTTGGAAAAGACGATGATACGGAAGAAATCAAAGCTGAAACCGTTGTTTGGGCTGCAGGTGTACGCGGTAACCCAATCGTTGAAGAAGCTGGATTTGAAAACATGCGCGGCCGCGTAAAAGTTTCTCCAGATCTTCGTGTACCAGAGAATGATGATGTATTCATCATTGGTGACTGCTCATTGATCATCAATGAAGAAATCAACCGTCCATACCCACCAACAGCACAAATTGCAATGCAGCAAGGTGAGACAGTAGCGAAAAACCTTGCAGCACTAGTAAAAGGTGGAACACTTGAAAGCTTTAAGCCAGACATCAAAGGAACAGTTGCTTCTCTTGGCGAACACGACGCTGTAGGTGTTGCATTTGGTAAAAAACTTCAAGGGACAAAAGCTTCTGCAATGAAGAAAATCATCGACAACCGTTCTTTATTCATGGTTGGCGGACCAGGACTTGTTCTGAAAAAAGGAAAGTTCAAGTTCTTCTAAACCGTAATAGACGAAAACGTGTAGACAAACCCTCGCATTCTTTGTCAGTCCTGCGTGCCGGTGCTCACGAATGTCAAATTCGCTCCGCTCCGGTACTCGTCCTTCCTAGACTTCAAGGGTTTTCATAACACGCTGAAACGAAGACAAAGGGCTAAAATAAAGATCATTTTAGCCCTTTGTCTTCAATCTGAAACGTGTATCCTCGTGATACACGTTTTTTTATGAAATACGGAATATTTTCTCACTTGGTACTGGACAGAAAAATGTGTTATGATAAATTATCAGAAAATTTAGACTAAGGAGTGAGCCATATGAAGGCACAAACAAAAGAAAAGACGTCAACCTGTCAATATTGTTCAGGAAAAGGATATTTTCAGCTACTGCTCGGCGGCTCTGAAACATGTGAGGAATGTAAAGGGACAGGAAAGAAGCATTAATCTATCTGCTTTTTCCATTGATTGACTTCATCTCTATTTCCAAGTTAAACTAATGATGGGATATTTGGGGGTGGAGATGAAGTGATCAGTTTACCAGTCGTTATCATTTCAGTTATTTTATTTTTCGTGTTATTTTTCGGCATTGGCTTTTTGCTGAATATGCTGCTAAGAATGTCATGGATTATGGCAATTTTATATCCAATTGTATGCCTTTTCATTATCAATAATCAAAAGATGGTGACTTATGTAAGAGAGCCTGGCATCGCCTTTTCAGGGATAGGAGACCGCATCGTCTCACTCGCTGCGGCAGATATCATCATTTTATTAAGCGGCTTAATTGGTGCCATTGCATCAGGTTTTGTCATCAATGCACTTCGAAAAAGAGGGTATCAAATGTTTTAACTCACTTGTTTACACGCAAGTGGGTTTTTTTGTTTTTCCTTTGCATAGTTTCCATTTTGTTTGGAAACAAATAGATGGGTAGAGGAGTGACAAATAGAGATGAAAACATGGATGAAACGATTGTTCATGACAGCCCTTTTTATGCTTGCATTGATGACGAGCTTCACGGGCATATCTGGAGTAGAACCAAGTGATCTAGCTGCATGGGTGAAAGAGACCGATGTAGGCACGCAAGTATCTTCTTTTTTTCAACATCAAAAAAGGCAAACGATGGTGGTCAAAAGCGATGACTTGCGAGCTGCTTCTCTCGAAGAAGCGTTTAATTGGAATGACTATCCAAAGCAAAAGGTCGTTGCCACAGGCTATACAGCAGGTGTGGAATCAACAGGTAAAACGAAGGAACATCATGCATATGGCATTACATATTCAGGCGTCAAAGTGAAACGTGATTTATATTCAACAGTGGCAGCGGACCCATCTGTCTTTCCAATTGGAACCGTGCTGTTTATCCCAAACTATGGCTACGGTGTGGTAGCAGATACCGGTAAAGCCATTAAAGGTCATAAGCTTGATTTATACTATGAAACCGTTGATGATGTGTATAGAGAATGGGGTAAAAAAGTGCTGGATGTCTATATTATCAAAAAGGGCGAAGGGACTTTAACAGAAAAAGACTTAAATCAGCTGAATGAAGCGGAATCGATGCAAGTTTTCCGGCAGCAGTTTCAAGCCAATAAAGAATAAAAAAGCTTTGGGCCATTTGAGGTCCAAAGCTTTTTCACTTCTACATGAAGTAATAATCTAAGATGAGTGTCAGCAAGATTCCTGTTAAGCCGCCGAAGAAGACTTCAATCGGCTTATGCCCAAGAAGCTCTTTCAATTTCTTTTGCTTCTCTTTTTCTTCCGCACTTGGGAAATTCTTTGCTTCGGCAACAAAATGGTTGAAATCTGTCACCAGTTTGTTGAGAACAGTCGCCTGTTCTCCTGCCTGTCTGCGAACACCCGTCGCATCAAACATCGTAATAATAGCAAAGATGGCGGAAATGGCAAAAATAGATGTTCCTAGCCCGTGCTCTAAAGCAACTGCTGTTGAGAGTGCTGTTACTGCTGCGGAGTGTGAACTTGGCATTCCGCCTGTGCTTGTAATGAGCGACCAATCTAGGCGTCTAGAAATGATAAATTGAATGGGTACTTTTACAAATTGTGCAAAAAAGATGGCTGCAAGGCTGGCAAGCAGCGGAAAATTCGTCAGTACGCTCATGAACAAGAAACATCCTCTCTGTAAGAAAAAATATCGTGCGAAATGATTGTCTGTTTACCCTAGTAAGATGAAAAAAATAATAGCAGTAATAAATGTTGCCAAGTCCATGTTCATTATAACATTAAAGAAAGTAGATGTGGAACGAGGAGAACATGGACAGACTGCTATCGAGCACCGTCACTTTTTCATGATGCCCTTCCGCGTGTCAAAATATAATTGCTCATTCAAGAGAAGGCAGGCTGGCAATGATCGTATAGGCACGCAAATTTTGATATAATAAAAGTTCCAATGTGAAAAATGGAGTTCATTGAAGGAGCGTGTGATAAATATGTTTTTCTCGACAAATGAATTGCAACATAAAGATACACTGGCCATCGGACTTTTTCAAAAGAGCCAATTATCAGGAAAAGCAAAAGAAATAGATGAATTACTTGAAGGAAGAATCACTGAATTATTAAAAGAAGGCGATATTTCATCCAAAAGGAATCAGCTTTCGAAGTTTTTCCCGTCCCCTGAAACAGGCATCAAACGCATTTATTTTGTCGGGCTTGGGAAGGAATCAGATTACACGTTTGAAGAGGCAAAAGAAGTCTTTGCGCATTTATTTAAAAAGCTTCATCAAGATAAAAAGCAAGCGGTTTCGGTCTTGCTTGATACGTTCGTAGGAAAGGATCTGCCTGTGCATGATGCAGCCCATGCCCTTTCTGAAAGCTGCCTCTTAGCTACATATGAATTACAAGATTTTAAACATAAAACGAATGAACCTGATCGCTTTATCGAGTTTGTCTATGCAACGACGGATCATGACACAGCTGAAATTCAGGCAAGTCTGAAAGTAGGCGAAGTCTACGGACAGTCAGTGAATTCGGCCCGCACCCTTGTGAATATGCCGCCGAACATGCTGACATCCTCTGATCTTGCTTCCTATGCGGCAGAGCTTGCGTATAAATACGAATTTGAGATTGAAATTTTAGATAAAGAACAAATGGAAGAGCTTGGGATGGGCGGTATTTTAGCTGTCAATAGAGGCTCAACAGAACCACCAAAGCTCATTGTGTTGAAATACCAAGGCAAGGAAGAATGGACAGATGTCATCGGTCTTGTCGGTAAAGGCATCACGTATGATACAGGTGGATATTCATTAAAGCCAAGAGCAGGCATGGTGGGCATGAAAACAGATATGGGCGGCTCAGCCTCTGTTTTAGGCGCGATGGAAATCATCGGTGAGCTTCGCCCAGAGCAAAATGTGATTGCTGTCATTGCCTCAACAGATAATATGATCTCGGCAGACGCAATGAAGCCTGATGATGTGATTGTGTCACTGAGCGGTAAAACAATCGAAGTGCTCAATACCGATGCAGAAGGCCGCCTTGTCTTAGCAGATGGGGTAACGTATGCGAAGCAGCATGGTGCCTCTGTTCTTGTAGACGTTGCAACATTAACAGGCGGGGTCGTTGTGGCGCTTGGAAATGAGACAACAGGTGTCATGACCAATAACGATGAACTGTATGCCCAGTTTAAAGAAGCATCAGAAGAATGCGGTGAAATGATTTGGCAGCTGCCGATCACTGAAAAAGATAAAAAACGAGTACGAAACAGCAAAATGGCTGATCTCAATAACTCTCCAGGCCGAGATGGTCATGCGATCATGGCAGGTGCTTTCATTGGTGAATTCGCTGAGGACACCCCTTGGGTTCACTTAGATATTGCAGGTACAGCGACAACAGAAAAACCTTCATGCTTTGGGCCAACAGGGGCAACAGGCGTGATGGTGAGATCATTGGCGACATTTGTGGAACGATTCGAAGCAAAGAAATAAAGGATAGGGCTCTGCCAAATGGCGGGGCTTTTTTTATGTAGGACATACGCCATTTGACGAAGTTTTTTTTCTATGGTAACATACGTTGGTACTTTAATTATCTACTACATTAGTAAACTAAAGGATTTCGGAGGTTTCACCATGAATGCAGTTGTTATAGCGGTTATTTTAATGTTGATATTAAGCTTGCTGCGAGTCAATGTGGTTATTGCGCTGGCACTTGGCGCTTTAGCGGGTGGACTTGCAGGCGGATTAGGTCTTGGAGGAACGGTTGAAGCCTTTACTGATGGGCTCGGTGGAAATGCGACAGTGGCGATTAGTTATGCGCTTTTAGGAGCCTTTGCAGCGGCGCTGACGAAAACGGGTCTTCCAGATGCCATGGTCGAAGGAGCAGTGAAGCTTCTAGGAAAAGAAGGCGACTCAAGAAGAAAAACATTATCAAAAGTGCTCATCATTCTTGTCATTTTGATCGTATCCTGTTTTTCACAAAACGTCGTTCCTGTTCACATTGCCTTTATTCCGGTCTTAATCCCGCCATTATTAAAGGTGTTTAACGAGCTTCAGATTGACCGCAGACTGCTAGCATGTGTTATGACCTTCGGACTCACTGCACCATATATTTTACTTCCAGTCGGTTTTGGACAGATTTTCCATGGGATGCTTCGTGACAACATGAAGGAAGCGGGTTTGACAGTGAACTTAGCAGACATTCCGTATGCGATGCTGATTCCTGTAGGGGGCATGGTTCTTGGGTTGATCGTTTCACTTTTTGTGTATCGTAAGCCAAAAACATATGAGAATCGTGACATTACGGATGTAGAAAAATCAGCTTACACGAAAAAAAGCTTGTTCTTTGCTGGGCTTGCGATCCTTGTCTCACTCATCGTCCAGCTCTATTTATCTCAAAGCCTTGGAGTCGAAGGAATGATTTTTGGAGCACTGGCAGGACTTCTTGTTCTGTTTGTCACAGGTATGATGAAACGTGATGAAGCAGATGCGCTTATTACTTCTGGAATGAATATGATGGCATTTATCGGTTTTGTGATGCTTGTAGCGGCTGGATTTGCCAACGTATTAACGAAAACAGGAGATATTGAAGAACTAGTTAAAGCTTCTTCTCAGTTCATCGGAAACAGTCAAAGTGTAGCGGCGATTTTAATGCTACTGGTTGGAATGCTTGTGACAATGGGCATCGGGTCATCATTTGCAACGATCCCGATTATTACGACCATCTTTGTTCCACTTTGTTTACACTTAGGATTTAGTCCAATGGCAACCATTGCAATCATTGGTTCAGCTGCGGCTGTTGGGGATGCAGGTTCACCTGCAAGTGACAGTACGCTTGGGCCGACATCTGGGCTGAATATGGATGGACAGCATCACCACATTTGGGGTACTTGTGTCCCAACATTCGTCTTTTATAATATTCCGCTTGTCCTGTTCGGATGGTTTGCGGCAATTATCCTATAACATGAAAAGGTTCCTCCATGGAGAGGAACCTTTCAGCGTACAGTCAAACCCTCGCATTCGGTGTCAGTCCTGCGTGCCGGTGCTCACGAATGTCAAATTCGCTCCGCTCCGGTACATTTTAGCCCTTTGTCAACAATATGAAGGTTCCTCGATGGAGAGGAACCTTTTTTGATCTTTATGAGGCTGATTGTTCTTTTCGAAAGGATGTAGCTTTTGAAACAGAGCGATAAATTTTAGGTGCCAGCATCGCAAGGACAATAGTCAAAGCATAGTCTTTGACCATAAACCAGATCATGAAGAACCATGTGGTTTGATAAGAAATTGGTGCATTCAGCCAAACATTTAACGCGATGTACGTATAGGTTGTCCCGATCACATACATCACGGTCGTTCCAGCAATGGCTGCAAGCAAAAAGCGGCCAAAGCCAGGGTGTTGTCTCTTTTCAAGAATGAAGCCGGCAAGCCAGGCAGCAGGAATGTACGATAACACAAAACCGCCGCTTTTACCTAAAATGACACCAAGGCCCGCAGAGAACTGTGCGAATACAGGTGCGCCAGCAATCCCAACTAAGGCATAGACAATCATGGCTAATGCGCCAAGTCGTCTGCCTAGCAAAAGACCAGCAAGCACACAAAAAAACGGCTGCATGGTGAGTGGAATTCCGCCGATCTGTAAAAATGGTACGATCGATGTGATGTTGGCTCCTATGGCCATCAGTGCAGCAAACATTCCGACTAGCACAAAGTCAGCCGTTCTTGTCTTCTTTTGCATGATGTTTCCCCCTGTCTTATCTGTACAAATAGATTAAGGGGAAGAGGATTTTTTGTCAACCTGTTTTCATTTTAGGTTAACAATAAAACCCGCCCCTGAAAAGGGCGGGCTGGATATTAAGCTTCGGTCATAGAAGATGTATCAATGGCTTTACTGACAGGCACATAATCATAGCCAAGATCACGAGCAACGGCTTCATATGTGATATGTCCGTTCATCACATTGACGCCTTCTGCGATGGCATTGTTTTCTTTGATGGCTTTTGCAGCGCCTTTATTTGCAATTTGCAGCGCGTATGGAACGGTGACATTGGTTAAAGCAACAGTCGATGTTCGCGGTACCGCGCCTGGCATATTGGCGACAGCATAATGTAAAATGCCGTGTTTTTCATAAGTAGGCTGATCATGTGTTGTGATATGATCAACTGTTTCCACAATCCCGCCTTGGTCAATGGCTACATCGACAATGACGGAACCAGGCTTCATTTGTTTCACCATTTCTTCTGTCACAAGGGTCGGTGCTTTGGCACCTGGTATTAGAACGGCACAAATGAGCAGGTCTGCCTCACTGACTGAATCTGCAATGTTGACAGGGTTAGACATTAACGTTTTCATTTGATGACCAAACTGATCGTCCAGCTGACGTAATCGCTCCGCGTTTAAATCAATGAGTGTCACATCTGCGCCAAGTCCGACGGCCATTTTCGCTGCATTTGTTCCAACAACACCGCCGCCTATAATGGTGACCTTCCCTCTCGATACCCCTGGCACGCCTGCGAGCAAAATGCCTTTCCCGCCTTTTGGCTTTTCTAAAAATTGTGCACCGATTTGAGCGGCCATTCTGCCTGCCACTTCAGACATAGGGGTTAACAGGGGAAGTGATTTTCCGTCCGTTACCGTTTCATAAGCAATGGCTGTGACGCCTTTTTGTTTTAATGCTTCAGCCAAGGAGGGCTCTGCGGCAAGATGCAGGTACGTAAATAAGATGAGTCCTTCTCTGAAATATAGATATTCCTCAGGTAATGGTTCTTTTACCTTCATGATCATATCAGAAGATGCCCATACATCTTTCGCCTGATCAAGGATCTCTGCACCAACAGATACATAATCGTCATCAGTGAATCCACTTCCAGAACCAGCGTTTGTTTCAATTAAAATCTGGTGTCCAGCTGAAAGCAATTGAGAAGCTGCTCCTGGTGTTAATGCCACTCGGTTTTCATTGTTCTTAATTTCTTTCGGAATGCCGATGATCATGTTTATTCCTCCTATGCTTATCTATTGATATTGTATGTCTAGTGTATCCTGAAAGTTTAGAAAATTCTTCGGTTGAAATAAAAAATAAAAAACGCCTCTTTGTGAAATTTCACAAACGGACGTTTTTTAGCTTCATATCAAGATAAATGGTCATCTTCTCATTCATGTTTTTTAAATCAATTTCTGCAATGTCTGTAATCCGCTTTAGTCTGTAATTCAATGTGTTGATATGAATGTTTAATTGCTTTGCGGCGATATTGGCATTGCTGTCACAATCAATAAACCGTTCAAGGGTTTCGACTAGGTTGGAATGATGCCTTAGGTCGTAATCCTCCAGCTTCGATAAAGAGTAACTGGAATAAGACGAGCCCTTTCGCTTTTCAGCCAGCACATCTAAATATTGATAAATGCCGAGTTCAGAAAAGCTGTTTAAACGTTCCGTTTCAACAGGAAAGCGTTCTTTTGTTTTTAATACAGCCAGTGCTTCTTTATAGGACGGCTGAATCTGAGAGATGTTATCGTAAATTCCTCCAATGGCCGCCTGAACGTGATGGATATGATACCGATCAGACAGCTGCTGCAGCATGCCGCTTGTGAATTGTTTAATATCTTGAAGCGGGTGCTCCGTTTTTGGTGAGACAAGAATAATGAATTCGTGAAAATCAACAGTCGTTAATAGCACCTGCACTTGCTGCGTTGTTTCAAGCAGATAGGACAGCTTTTTTTCCGTCGCCTCTGTGAGTTCGTCACGAAGGCGAAAGATGATAATGGCATACGTGTCTGGACATCTCATGCCAAGTCTCAAAAATAGGTCAAGCATCTCATTCTTTTCATGAATATGACCTGTGAGCATCTTCCAAAAAAGCTCCTGATTGCGTTCCTCTGTTTTCGTTTTTCGAATTTGTAAATTGAGTAATTTGTTTTTAACGGCATGGGCTGCCATTTTGAGAAGGTCCATTTCTTCTTCTGAAAAAGGCTGCGTGGATTCAATGGCCCAGATAAATCCGAGCACCTCTTTGTCCTTCCATATTGAAATGGCGACCCTGCTAGATAAACCTACTTCTGCAATTTGAGGTACACGAAGCGGTTCATCTGTTTTAAGTAGTGTAGGAATGATGCCGTCCTTCCAAAGCCGATTAATGACTTTTTCCGGTACACGGCGGGAGATAATGGTTGAAGTTCTGGCGGGATCAGTGAAATCATTGTGTGTGCTATATGCCAATAAACGATGATGAGTATCTTCTATAGTAATAGGGCAATTGAGCACATCACTAATTTGGTCTGCCACATCCTCTAAACGATCAAGACTATACTTAAATGGATCTGTCTTTTTTGTCATAAAAACCCCTGCTTTTTCGAATATTTCACATACTTACATTATGAAGAGAATGAGGTACGTAAATCAATAAAAAAATGCCATAAACTTAAAAAAACAGAAAGCGATAGATCTGAGTGATTTGGTCATAAATGGATACTAAAAAGAAATAGTACAATAATAACGTAGTAAAAAATCAATAGGTGAAAAGATTCATCCGAGTGCGTGTGCACTTATTAAGAATATATGACTAAAAAATGTTAAATACTAGATAAAAAGCGAAAAAACAGTAATTCTATAGACTCATTTTGTAAAATAAAAACAGATTTGTTTGACTGTGTATCATTTCTGTTTTTATAATAATAACGTCAAAAAATAAGTGGATTAGCCCATTATATGGCGGCTATGCACGGGAGGTAATGAGGAATATGTCAGGAATTATTCGCGTAACCCCAGAAGAACTAAGAGCGACCGCTAAGCAATATGGTGTTGAAAGTCAAGAAGTGTTAAACCAAGTTGATCGTCTCAATAGAATGATCTCTGATCTAAAAGGAATGTGGGAAGGTGCTTCTAGTGAAGCATTTGCTGATCAATATGAACAGCTAAAGCCTTCATTCATCAAAATGTCTGATCTATTAACAGATGTCAGCAATCAGCTTGATCAAACTGCAAATACACTTGAAAGCACTGACCAAGACATCGCAAGCCAAATCCGCGGCTAATCAAAGTGATTTCCTTTCTAAGTGTAAAAAGCAGAAAAAGCGCCGAGTCTGTCAATTGATGCCGGCGCTCTTTCTATTTTGTGAGGTGGAAATTTGTGTATATCGATATTACCATCGACTTAAAAAATTATGATGGCAGTGTGTTTGATTTGAGACTATCAAATTATTTACATATTAAGCAAGTCATCCATATCGCCTGGCAGGCAAAACAAATCTCACTTCCTAAGCGAGAAGGCGGATGGGTGCGTGTAGTCAATAAGAAAGCTGTGTTTTCAGGCGAATATAAGCTGTCAGACTGTGGGATCACTACAGGGGACAGGCTGGAAATACTATGAAAGGACTTTTGTAAATGGCAGATAAAAAGAGTTCCTATTTAGAAGAACAATTAGAAGCAGTCATGAAAAAAGAGGAAGGCACCTACACCTTCATTTTTCAAAGAGAGACGATTAAACTCTTAGACGGTTTAGAAGCGGCACCGATCAAAGACATCAATCCTTCATTTAAAAAAGAGATTCAATTAACTGAAGGTGAGGTCATGATCTCAATTGAACCGCCTCCTGCCTATCAGGAATTTCGTTTCATCCATGCCAAGGATGAAAAAAGCAAATGGATTTTTTCATACCAGCTTGTCGATGCAGTTTGCAAACACGACGTGAAGCGGCTGCATCCTATTGTTTCTCCTGAAAACATTGTTTTTCATCAAGGCTTAGCTCCTGCATTTTTGCATTACGGGGTCAAAGAAAGCATCCCGCCGTATGAAACCGATGAGCATCGCCTGTTAAAAGAGGTCAAAGCCGTCATTCTTCGAGTGGTTGACCATGAGTATCAGTTTCAGGAATATTTGGCTTATCATGATACGTTGAAATTATCTGAGCTGGCAAAGGAAATCAGTGAAACGCAGTCGCTGGAAGAATTGTCCGCCCTTATTCAGCAAAAGATCGAAGTGCTCGAAACGAAAGAAAAAACGCTATTAACCATTCCTAAAAAGAAATGGAAGATCGAACGATACATTGGACTGGGTCTCCTTGTCCTTTTGATTCCCGCATTGGTGTATACCATTTACACCTTCTTTTTCGCGATGCCGAAACAAGAAGCGTATGTCGAGGCAAACAAATATTATCTCAACAAACAGTACAGCCAAGTGGTGGATACGTTAGAAAAATATCCAGCTAATCAAATGCCAGTCTCTCTTCAATATGAACTGGCCATTTCGTATGTGCAAACGAACCAAGGCAGCCTGTTACTTGATCAGCACAAAAGAGAAATCACGGATACGTACACATTGCAGACAGATCCGCAATACTTCCTTTTCTGGATTCACATTGGACAAGGCAATAGCAAGGAAGCGCTAGATATTGCACGGGTACTTGGGGACGATCGGTACATTTTTACTGCACTCGTCGCCTATCGCAATGAAATCCAAAATGATGATCGTCTCTCTGCTGAAGAAAAACAAAAACAGTTAGATCCAATCATTAAGGAAATGGCGAAATATGAAGAAAAAGAAACAACGGAGACAAGCACCAATGACTCCTCAGGCGCGAGCCAAACAGATGAAACAGCTGAACAAAAAGAGCAGTCAAAAGCCGATCAGGAGAAAAAAGAGAAAGAATCTGATTCAAAAAAGAATCCCTCTCAGACAAAAAAAGATGAGAAAAAATAATTCTTTCGATACAACTGACAGTTGGTGCTGTCCCATGAGGAGGTGGAGCGTTTGAGTCTTCTTTGGGTTTTTTATGAGGAGGATTATCAAACCGTCCGTTTAGATGAGCAGTTCAATCGAGAAGCTGTGATTGGACCTGAAATAGAGCATACCGTGACAATCTCTTCACTTTCATTTGATGAAGGAGCGATTCGTTTATCACCTGATGAATCGAATGATGGTTTTTCAATTTACCAGGGAGAGAAGAAGAAAGGAAAATTACTTCCACATGAGCCATGTGAAATTGGATCACTCACACTCATTTTACTGGATGCACATCATGATCAACACATTTATTACCTAGGAAATAGAGTCGAGGTGTCTTTTTCAAATGAGGAGAAAGATGAGATCGATGTGTGGAAAGAACAAGCTCATGCTATGTTTCAAGATGCCAAGCAGTTCACTTTAGAAAAAATCGAAGGAACTTGGTATGTCATACCTCAGAATGAGACGATTTATGTGAACGGAAAGCAAATCCACGGACCAGAAAAGATTCATGCCGGTGATGAGCTGTTCTGGAACTTTCTGACGGTTACACTTGAAGATGATGATTTATTGCAAGTGACAGCATACGAACCATTTCAAACACGTTTAGATAAAACAAGACCACCAAGCACAGAAACAAAACAAAAATACCCTTTATACAGACGAACACCACGTTTAATTTATGATCTGCCTGATGATCGGGTTTCATTTAGCTTTCCTTCGCAGGAGAGTGAAAATAGCAGCAGAGGGCTTTGGCTTGTTGTCCTCCCTCCGCTTGTGATGCTTATTGTCATGGGAATTGTCGCACTCATCCAGCCGCGCGGGATTTTTATTGTTGTGTCGATGGCGATGTTTATTATGACGTTAATTACATCGTCCGTTCAATACTTTAAAGAGAAGTCACAGCGCAAAAGACGAGAAGAGAAACGGCAGCGGGTATACTCACTTTACTTAGAAAATAAACGGAAAGAGCTACAAGAGCTGTATGACCGTCAGCAATTTATCTTGACGTATCATTATCCATCATTTGAACAAATGAAATACTTGACGTCAGAAATCAGTGGGCGGATTTGGGAAAAGACGCTTGTCAGTGATGACTTCTTGCAGCTGCGTCTTGGGACAGGTGCAGTTCCGTCAATCTATGAATTATCGACGAGCGGCGGCGATATGGCCAATCGTGACATTGATGACTTAATGGAACAAACGCAGCACATGCAAAAAGTCTATCGTGAGGTGAAGGATGTACCGATTACATTCGGTCTTGCTGACGGCCCTACAGGCTTAATTGGAAAGCCAGCGATTGTGAAAAATGAGCTTCACCAGCTTGTCGGCCAGCTTGCTTTCTCGCACAGCTATCACGATTTGAGATTTGTCTTTATCTTTCATGAGCAGGAGTATGAGAATTGGGAATGGATGAAATGGCTTCCGCACTTCCAGCTGCCTCATACATACGGTAAAGGGTTTATTTACAACGAACAAACCCGCGATCAGCTTTTGTCCTCTATTTATGAAGTTTTACGTGAGCGTGATTTAGAAGAAGAAAAAGAGAAAAAAATCTTTACGCCTCACTTTGTGTTCATCGTGACAAACCATGAACTCATTGCGGAACATGTCATTTTAGAATACTTAGAAGGCAGCCGGACAGACCTCGGCATCTCAATTATCTTTGCCGCAGAAACAAAGGAAAGCTTAGCTGAAAATATCTCAACGCTTGTCCGTTATATTAACGAAGAAGAAGGAGATATTCTCATTCAGCACAAAAAGGCAGTACGGATTCCATTTCGGCTTGATGCACATCAGCGCGCGGACAATGAGCTGTTTGCCAGAACACTGAGAACGTTAGACCATCAAGTCGGAATGACCAACTCGATCCCAGAAACGGTCTCATTCCTTGATTTGTTTCATGCCAAACAGGTAGACGACATTGGCATTCGTGAAAAATGGCTGACATCTGAAACAGCAAAGTCATTATCTGTGCCAATCGGTTATAAAGGGAGAAACGATATTGTCGACCTGAACCTGCATGAAAAAGCACACGGCCCGCACGGCCTGCTGGCTGGAACAACGGGATCAGGGAAAAGTGAATTTTTACAGACGTATCTATTATCCTTGGCTGTACACTTTCACCCGCATGAGGTTGCCTTCCTGCTGATTGATTACAAAGGAGGCGGCATGGCGCAGCCGTTCCGAAATATTCCGCATTTACTTGGCACCATCACAAACATCGAAGGCAGCAAGAACTTTAGTGAAAGAGCGCTTGCGTCGATTAAAAGTGAACTGAAGAAAAGACAGCGGTTGTTTGATCAGTATCATGTGAACCACATCAATGATTATACGAAGCTCTATAAGGAGAAAAAGGCTGAACAGGCGATGCCTCATTTGTTCTTAATCTCTGATGAGTTTGCTGAATTAAAAAGTGAAGAGCCGGATTTTATCAGGGAGCTTGTGAGTGCCGCACGTATTGGCCGAAGCCTCGGTGTCCATCTCATTTTGGCCACACAAAAGCCAGGCGGGGTCATTGATGATCAAATTTGGAGTAACTCCCGCTTTAAGGTCGCACTAAAAGTGCAAGATGCGTCGGACAGTAAGGAAATTTTGAAAAATAGTGATGCCGCGTCGATTACCGTCACAGGCCGGGGATATTTACAAGTTGGGAACAATGAAATCTATGAATTGTTCCAATCGGCTTGGAGCGGTGCACCATATATGGAAGATGGCTACGGATCAGAAGATGACATTGCCATTGTGACAGATACTGGACTCATCCCATTATCAGGGGTAAGCACAGAGCCGGCAGTGAAAAAAGAGACAGTGACAGAAATTTCTGCTGTTGTGGATGAAATTGAACGTATGCAGCAGGAGCTTGGGATTGAGAAGCTTCCGAGTCCATGGCTTCCACCGCTTGAAGAGCGTATTCCAAAAACGCGTTATGCGTCGAGTGAAGAGCATGTCTTCCATTTTGCACTTGTTGATGAGCCAGATCAGCAAAGCCAGCATCCGCTCTCTTATCAAATGATGGAAGACGGGAATATTGGAATCTTCGGTTCCTCTGGCTACGGCAAATCACTTGCTGCCACGACACTGCTCATGAGCTTTGCGGAGAGATATTCACCTGAAGAATGGCATGCGTATATTTATGACTTCGGAAACGGGACCTTGCTTCCGCTCGCCAAATTGCCGCACACGGCTGATTATTTCTTAATGGATCAAATGAGAAAAATTCAAAAGTCGATGAAGCGTCTGCGTGAAGAGGTTGAATACCGCAAGCGGTTATTCAGACAGCAAGAAATGAGTCATATCAAAATGTATAATGCTTTGAATGAGAAAAAGCTTCCGTTCATTTTTATCGTGATCGACAATTTTGACATTGTCAAAGACGAAATGCATGATCTCGAATCTGAATTTATCCAGCTGAGCCGTGATGGACAGTCATTGGGCATTTACTTCTTGATCACAGCGACTCGTGTAAACGCAGTGCGCCAATCACTTATGAACAACCTGAAAACAAAGATTGTTCATTACTTGATGGATCAAGGGGAGGCGTATTCGATTATTGGCAGACCGAAATTCAGCTTAGAGCCGATTCCGGGACGAGTCATTATCAACAAGGAAGAGCTTTACTTTGCACAAATGTTCCTGCCAGTTGAAGGAGAGGACGATCTCGAATTGTTTGAGCATCTGAAACAAGAGATTCAGCTTCTTCATGAGCGCTTTCAAGAGGCTGAAAAACCAAAGCCTGTGCCAATGCTGCCTGATAAGCTGACAGTTTGGGAGCTTGAGAGTCATTTAGATGAGCAAAAACAGCCTTACGACATTCCAGTAGGATTAGATGAAGAATCTGTGGTACCTGTTTACTTTGATTTGAAAAAGAATAAACACTGCCTCATTATCGGTCAAACGCAGCGCGGGAAAACAAATGTGACAAAACTGATGCTTGATCAGCTTTTAGAGGCAAAGCCTGAAAAGCTGGCCGTCTTTGATTCAATCGATCGGGGTCTTTCCCATTATGCAAAAGAAGAGAACATCGATTACCTTGAAACAAAGGATGATATCACCGAATGGGCAGAGGAAATGGACCGCTTATTCAAGGTGAGGGAAGAGATATACGTTGAAGCTGTACGCCGGGGAGAGACCGATCAGTTGTCATTTCCTCAAGTTGTGCTTGTGATCGATGGCATCACACGTTTTCAGCAGACGATCGATCCGCGCTTGCAAGATCAATTGGCTGATTTCATGAAGTCATATGCACACCTAGGCTTTAGCCTGATTGCATCAGGAAATCATACCGAATTCAGTAAGGGCTATGATGCACTGACAAACGAAATCAAACAAGTTCGTCATGCCATGTTACTCATGAAAAAATCAGAGCAAAACATCATACCGCTTCCGTATGCAAGACAAGAACCAGACATTCAGCCAGGCTTCGGGTATTTGGTTGAAAACGGGAAAGAGAAGAAAATCCAGGTTCCTTTATGTGCGGTAGAAAGGAAGAGTGTTCAATGACAGAGCAGCAAAAAAGCTCCATCAAAATCGTATCCACCATGATATTGATTCTTGTTTTGCCGGTTTTATTTTTCCATCTCATTGGGGATGATCCAGCAAAACAGAAGAAGAATGCTACACGTAATATTGCTGTGGTCAATGAGGATATGGGAGCGAGCGAAAGTGAAAACACCGCTCGTTTTGGGCAGGATGTGGTTGCAGCATTATCAGAGCGTCCTGATTATAAATGGACCGTAGTCAATCGGAGTGCGGCGGAAAATGGACTGAAAAACAGAAAGTACGACGCTGTCCTCTATATTCCGTCTGATTTCTCTAAAAATGTGCTGAGCTATGATAAAGACCATCCTGAAAAGGCATCCATTCAATTTTCGATTCAAGATCAGCTCAATGCAGTCAATAAAGAAAAAGTGCAGAGAGAGCTGGAAAATGCGCAAAAGAAAATGAATGAACAGATGTCGACCTTATACTGGAGTTTTGTATCACAGGAAATCGGCAATGTGAGAGAAGAGTTTGAGCATATTGTCGGCAAAGAAGTCGAATTCCAAAACACCATGTATAACTTCTATAAGCCAAATTCGAACAAACTGTCTGATGCCGTCCAGCAGCAGAAGAAACAAATAGAAGAATTAAAAAATGCGATGGCCGATTCACAAAAACAGTATAAAGACGGTTTAAGTACAACAGAAGAAGCGAAAAGCCAGCTAAAGGATTTCGTAAAAGTAGTGGAACAATACCAGCAGTATCAGGACAAACAAAAGGATCTCTTGATCAAAGCGCAATCCACAAGCAAAAAACAAATCCAGCAGGGGCTTAAGCAGCTTGCTGAGATTCAAAACCAAAATGCCCGCAGCTTTAGTGATCAAATGGGCGGGCTGAAAACAGACATGAATGGGGTACAAAGCCAGCTGAAAACAACTGACAGCGCCATTCAATCTGTTCAGAAATCGAGAGAAGACGCAATTCCAGTACAATCAACTGGATTAACGGACCTTGTGAAGGCGTCCCAAGAAGAGCTGATTAAAAAGTATGAAGCTCAATACTTGGAAGACTATAAAAATAAGGTAACAGCCTTGCAGACTAAGTTAAAGGCAAAAAGGCAAGAGCTAATGGACGCGCCTGGACCGCCAGCTGATCCTGGTGATGATGAGCCATCAGGTCAAGATAATGAGAATCCAGAAGAGATTGGCATTAATTTGGACGAGGAAACAACTGAACTTACCCAAATTTCAACAGAGATGAACGATTTGGCTGATCAATTAGCAGAGCAGGAGACGCCGCCTTCTACAGAAGCAGAAAACGCAACAGATGGTGATGATCCTGCTCAGCCAGATAACGACAGTACGAATCAATCAAAAGATGAATTAAAAGCACTCTCCTTACGTTTGGAAGAAGTGAAAAAGAAGATTCAAGAAAAAGCCACTACTCATAATGACCAACTGAAGGACAAGGTGAGTCAGTTGAGTAAGGAGCTTGAGAGCCTCTCGAAAAAAGTAGAGAAGCTTGAAAAGAAGATTCAAAGGTTACAAGATCGATATAATGTAATCTCGAATGAAATCAAAAATCAGGAATCTTCCATCTTAAATAAGATGAAGGAGCTGAAACGTAGAAACTCGCCGATTGGAAACACCTTTAATGAGGAAATTTTTGATGAAGAATTCAATACAAAAACAACAAGCACCAAAAAGTTAATGGAGTATTCCAATCAACTCTCACAGCTAGAGATGATGCTCGGTAATGTCTATCAATCATCAAATAACTCATCCTTGGTCGACACCAAGCCAGATGAAATCCAGTCCATCCTATCCATCAAAAAAGATGAGACAGAAAGCTGGGATACACTAAAAAGCCAAATGCTGACTTCAAACGATGATGTGTCTGCCTTTATTAATGAGATGCAGAAATTTTCAGATGGCTATGCAGAATATATTTCGACGCAGCAGGCAAGTATGGAACAGGAATTAAAGATGATTTCTGAAAGTGCGGACAATGTAGCTGAGCAAATGGCTGATCAAGGAGATGCGGTGTATACGGCAGACCTTGCAGGCAGTTCAATTGTTGTCAGTGCGCAGGATTCAATCGGTCAGGAAGTGCTTCGTCTTTCTGAAAATATGAGTTCGTTAACCGACCGCCAAAAAGGTGTGGCAGATTATACGAATAACATTGAAGAAAGTGTGACAACGGTTCAAGAAAAGGCGGATACGCTGAATGAAAACTGGAGCAAGAATGTAGATTCAACGAAGCTAGTTCAGCATGATTTAAATGGTATTTTAGGAAACACATTAAGCGGTCAAGGCAATAGCAACTATGTATATAACCACTTAGCCAACCCGCTGAAAATTAGCGGGGATGTACCGGAAGAAAAAATGCAGACTGTACCGCCAGTGGTCATTTTGGTCATTGTGATGATCAGCAGTTTATTGATTGGCTTTTTTAGCTCGTATTATGCGGCGGCTCCGATGCTGGTCAAAGGTGCACTGTTTGGCATTTTGAACCTTTTAGTTGGACTCATGATCAGCTTGTTTGGACTTAATATCTACAAACTCGCAGATGATCAAGCCATTCAATGGTCGATTTTCACGATTTTGCTGTTGGTGACTTGTTCAGCCTTTATTCGCACGGCTTTCCTTTTCGGATCTATTGCCGGATGGATGGCAGTAACGGCGCTTATTTTCTTCTTTGTCGCACCGTTAATTGATTTGGTGATGCCGAATTTCCACTTTACAAATCCGGTGACAGACGTGTATATGTCGATCCAATACGGGAATGGGGACAATTTTGGAATGGGCATCACAGGGTTAGTGATTGTAACTGTCCTCTTAATGGCCATACCACTTGTGACAAAGCTATGGAAAGATAAGACAGAGGAACGTGATGTGACACATGAGGCTTAATCTGTTCGTGAAAGGGATGACACTTAGTGTCATATCCCTTTTTCTCCTCATCCCTGCTGCTTTCGCTGCTGGTGAAGATACGGATACAAATGTCAAGCCGAATGAATATCAGGAAAAGGAACTCAATATTAACTCGAGTATATTGCGGGATCAAACGAAATACGAACAAAGCAAAACAACGAAAAAAGTCAAAACAGACATTCATTTTGCTGAACCGCCTAAAACGTCGGGTGGGCATCTTTCGCCACAGCTATTCAGTGATCTGAAAGAGAATCCGCCTAAAACACCAGCTCGTATGATGAAAGAGATGAACATCTCTTTTAGCGATTCGGCTGTATCAGCACCTTCTGTCGATGATCATGAGAAGCAGACATCGGCGCTGCTTCCTATCATCTTTGGTTTCTTGATTGCCTCTGGCATCGTCGTGATGATCATCCTGATTCCAAAGGTGAATGTAAAAGCTGAAAAGAAATAGCCTGTCTCTTTTAAAAGGGGCAGGCTTTTCTTTATGCAGATTGCTTGATGTCATGCCGATTCACTACGTAAAATAGTGTTATCAAAGGAGGAGATTGTCATTCGAATTTCAATCGTTACAGGAGGATCAAAAGGATTTGGACTAGCACTTGTGAACCGGCTGCTTTCACGTGGGGATCATGTGTACACTGCGGCAAGAAGTGTGTCGCCAATATCCCATCCAAAGCTTACACATACACAGGTCGACCTGACAGATGAGGCAGCAGCTGCCAAATGGCTTCAAGATATTCTGTCCCCGCAAACACTGGCAGACGCTGATGACATCTTATTCGTCAATAATGCAGGAATGGTGACCCCTATCAAACGCGTTGGGCAAGGCGGACGGGAAGCGCTTCATCAGCATTATACGTTGAACCTTGTCATTCCTGTTTTGCTGAGTCATGTATTTGCCGACGAGATTCAATCATTCAAAGGGAAGAAAACGATTGTTCATCTTTCTTCTGGAGCGGCTAAAAACCCATATAAAGGATGGAGTGCGTATTGCAGCTCAAAGGCGGGACTCGATATGTTTATGAGGACTTTACATGAGGAACAGCAAGACGAGGCGCATCCTATTATTACGTTTTCCTTTTCACCCGGGACGATTGATACAGATATGCAGGGAGAGATTCGGAAGTCATCAAAACAGGACTTTGAACAAATTGAACGTTTTCAGCAATTATATGAAACAGGCACGCTGAAGAGTCCAGATGAAGTCGCAGGTATCTTGCTCGACCTTTTATCGGAGAATCCAGCTGGCGGATGCGTATACGATGCACGTGAGTATGTGAAAAAGCAGTCATAACGACTGCTCAGCGTGAAGGCAAACCCTCGCATTCGGTGTCAGTCCTGAGCGCCAGTACTCGTCCTTTCTGGACTTCAAGGGTTTTCATATCACGCTGAAAAGAAGACAAAGGGCTAAAATAAAGATCATTTTAGCTCGTTGTCAACAATTGGAAGAATTCATAACGACTGATTTTTCTTATGGTACAAGCAAGAACGGCAGATTTGGCATAAGCTAATCTTGAGACTCATAGGAATTATGACAGAACATTTGAGTTTCTTTTCAGAATATGTTAGGATGCTAAAAATATAGATAAGGAGGGGTTTCCATGAGAAAGGTTACATTAATGGATGTTTATACTCACCCAGTCGGTCAAAAATATTTAAATCGTTCAGGAAAAGCCCATGCGATTGCTTGTGCTTATCACGCATTCAAGCTGGCGATGCAGACAGGAATTAACCCAGATCTTGCTGTGAAAGCAGCGCTCTTGCATGACATCGGTCACTATGAATGGTATACAGCCGGTGGAGAATGGGATTACGAGACATATAGACGGAATGATATTCATGCCATTAAAGGCGCAGAGCGGGCCCACAAACTGCTCATACGTCTCGGTGAGGAACCAAAAGCAGCCAAAGATATTGCGCTGGCGATTCTGCTTCATACGGATTCTTATTTGCCAGAGGGCGACCTGCACAAGGACACACTCCAGCAAATTGTGAAGAAAGCAGATGAAATGGATGAAGAGCCTGGCGGACACCATCATTACAGACAAATAGACGAATCACTTGCACTGAAAAAAATTGCGGATTTGGATCAGAAGGTGCAGCAGGCACTTCAGCCCATGAAACGCTCTGTTTAGTATGGAATGTCTCCATGAATATTTCCATGCTGGTCGACATACAATGTGCGAATAACGGTACGGTTAAACGCAGATGTTCCTGAAGTCGTGAGTCCCGTGTAATGAACCGTGACGGAATAAGCACCTTCTTTTTTCAATTGAACGGCTGATGAAGAGCTTGTTTTAAGTGGATGATCCTTTTGTGCATCCTTAAAGTAAACGGTCTCCACTGTTTTGCTTAACCGTTTGATCAGACGGCTCGAATGTGTTGCTGCATCCCCTGATTTCGCTGCAGCAATTTTGATTTCTTCATTTAATGGTGAATCAAAGGATACAAGCAGCAAATAAGGAGCCTTTTTTCCTGAATTCGATCGAATCGTCCATTTTCCAGGAACGGGTTTATTGATCTGCACATGGTGTGAATATGCGCCTTCATATGGGAAAGATGCTTCCGATGTCTGAAGGTTTGTTAAGACGTCTCCATTTGGGGCGACGATTTCCGGCTTTGCTTCCTGTCTTTCATTTAACCACTGAATCGATAAGCCATTCGTTCCTTCCTCTACATAGAACGCTTCTGTTTTATCCTTTTCACTTTCACCGCCTTTTACGTAAACATCTGTATTCACCTCAGCAGAGACTGGCTCTTGTTTCGGGTTATCTTCTTTTTCAGCATTTGAGATACTTGCTAGCAGCTGATGTTGGAACACTGGGAACATGCTTGTGCCGTTTTTGATCGAATAGTGATCCCATTTTCCCGTTAAAATATTATTTGCATACGATAACCTTGTGCTGCTTACCGTGACAGCGCCATCGTTTGCACCAAAGCTCTTTAAATACATGCCGCCTAAATAAAGCACACTGCCAAATGTTCCCCATTCTGAACCAGAATAGGTGACATATTTATTGGGGAACGTCTCTAATCGGTCGGTTTCACTTCGAAAAGCCGCCATAAGACCCGTTTGCAGAGAATAAAGTGCGTCGCTTTTTTGTCCAAGAATTTGCGCGAGCCAGCTCCCGCCCTTGCTATAGGCTAAATCCGCAAGCGGCGTTCCGTAATGAGGAGAGCCGAGTGTGATGACTTTATCTACATATGGATGGGCATTGTAATACACGAGTGCGGACTGTGCATCCACCCCGCCTTTACTATGACCGATCACAATGAGTTTTCTATCGAAAAAATCATAGATTTCTTTTAGCTTTTCCGCTAATAGTTTGCCATTCTTTTTCATGTCCTGATCTGGATGCAAATCTATGAATGCGCTCTCGTATCCATTCAGAACAGCTTGTTTTGCCATATCGTTTCGACCGAACCAAGTGGAGGAAGAGCTATTAATGCCATGAACAAAGACAAGAGGGGGTTTTGACTCTTCTTTTTGAACTGGCTCTTCTCCTTTAAACCACTTTCCTGGTGTACCAGGTTCATCTCCAATTGTGCCTGCATACGCATAACTTGCAGAGGATAGAAAGAGCATGACAGCAACGATACAGATTAATTTTTTCAAGATAATTCACCTCTTCAAATGATTTAAATTGTTGGCAGCACCAATCTATTATACTTCTAAAAAATGCAAAAAAATATAATTTGTAAAAATATGGTAGTAATGTTGTGGGTTTGCCGAGTGACATTCACATGGGTCATTGCATACGCTGTGGTAAATACACAAGTAAAGGGGCAGGTAGGATGGCACAACAGGGAAGTCCACAGCTTGTTTCATTAGTCGATCCATATGTTTATCAAACATTGCAGAAAGTGGTCGGTATGAGATTGATTGTTCAAACAGTGAAAGATACTGTGCGTGGAAAATTGAAGGAAGTCATGCCGGATCATATTGTGATTGAGGCGGGGACAAAGTCAGTTTTTTATGTGCGGATCCAGCAAATCGTGTCGGTGATGCCTGATCACAGTGAAAGAGTGTAACAAGCAGACGCATAGGTGTCTGTTTTTTTCATGCTTACAGAATGTATATCTGCAAAAAGTGCATGATATACCAATTGTTCTTTTTTTTTCAAAAAATGTGGTTCTAAAATAAGAAGCAGTTGACAGAAGGTGGGTTGAATAGTAGTTTTTTAATAAGATCAATACGTAACAGGAGGAGCATCTTTGTTAAAATCTAAAGTTCATTTTTGGACATTCCAAATACTACTTGTTTTACTCATTGTGTATGTATCAACAAAGGTTTCGTTTTTATTTCAGCCGATTATTTTATTTGCGTCAACACTGTTTGTGCCCATCTTGCTGGCAGGCATTCTCTTTTTCATTTTTAATCCAATTGTGCGATTCTTGTCCAAGAAGATTCCTAGGACACTCGCCATCCTGATCATTTATCTCCTGTTCATTGGACTCATCACATTCATTGTCAATGCTGCCGGACCTGTCATTGCCATGCAGTTGGGCGGACTTGTCAAAAGCTTCCCTGGATATGTGACGGATATGCAGAAATTTATCAACAACTTCTCGCATTCTAAAACATTTACTTGGATGATGAACCAAGATTATGTGTCTGTCTCAAAGTTTGAACAGACGATCGTTTCGACATTAAAAGATTTACCGGAAAATATTGCTTCAAGCATGTCTGCGGTGTTTGGCGTCATTGCAAATATTGCCCTTGCCGTGATCACGGTTCCGTTTATTTTATTTTACATGCTGAAAGACGGGCATAAGTTTCCGGACAAGCTCGTTCAATTCTTGCCAATGCCTTACCGCAAGGAAGGGCTGAAAATCTTCAAAGAATTAAACGACACGCTCGCTGCTTACATACAGGGGCAAATTGTTGTCTGTTTATTTGTCGGAGTTGCTTGTTTTATCGGATACTTATTAATTGGTGTGAAATATGCGCTCATTCTCGGCATTATCATTGCGGTTACAAACGTGATTCCGTACCTTGGACCATATCTTGGCGCGGCACCAGCTGTGCTCATTGCCTTTCTTGATTCGCCTGGAAAAGCGGTTGTAACAGTAATTGTCATTCTTGTCGTCCAGCAAATCGATGGAAACGTGATTTCTCCATTGATCATTGGGAAACGTCTTAATACACATCCATTGACCATTATCCTGCTATTAATTGGGGCAGGAAGCTTTGGCGGAATACTAGGCATGATCTTTGCGGTGCCTGTATATGCGCTGCTCAAAGCCATCACACTGAATATTGTGAGATTGGTTCAGCTGCGCCAGCGTTCTCGAAAAGAACAGCATTTAAACGTCTAGGACAGATGCACAAATTCCCCCTTTTTGCATAAGATGATTTACATAAGCAGAAAGGGGGAGATTCTGTTGCCTGCAATCGTTGGACCTATTCATATCGAGTCGTTAGGAGGAAACGGTGCGGCTACTTTCGGTGATGTTCTGGCCATTGCACCTTTGGCCGTAGACCACTCTACTGCCGGGGCGGGAGCCTTTAATTCAGGCGATTATATGTCCCTCACAAGTGATCCAAATGCCACCATGCTGTGGGACTTTACACTGTTTGACCAGCCTCAATCATTTAATGCATAGAAGACAGCTGATGATAAGACGTATCAGCTGTCTTTTTTATGTTGGATATACACGTATTTTTGCCCTGGGCATATGATGAGGGTAGTAAAGGTGGTGGAAAGATGCCAGCAATTGTTGGACCAATTCATATTGATCGTGTGAGTGGCAACGGAGCAGCATATTTCGGTGATGTTTTTGCCATTTCTCCAAAAAGTGTCGATCACTCCGCCGGAGGCTCAGGGACTTATAATGCGGGGGACTTTGCTCAATTCTACAACAGTCCAAACGTCTCATTTGTCTGGGATTCAGACCTGATTAGTCAGCAAAAAAGCTTTAATGCGTAGCCAGCTTTGAAAGGGATTCCTTTTCAGAAGCTGTCTTTTTTTATGGTACAATGGATATGGATGTAAGAAGAAAAAGAGGTGTGAAAAGAGTCAAATGAAAATAAGAAAAGCACACATCACAAGCGGGCAGCCAAAGGCCTACAATGTATATTTACATGAAAATAAAAAAGAATATAAAACACTTGTCGCCGTACCTGATATTGAATGGAGTATTTCCATTGCGTATGAGGACGAAAAAGCGCAGCTTGAACAATCACTTGAACAATCCTTAATGGAAAGAGTAGAAACAGACGAAGCCCGTGAGCTCGCACTAAAGATTGTGCACTGGGTCACAGAAATGTAAATTCAGAAACCAGGAGTGAAAACAGCGATGAAAGAAGAATCCGTAGACTTTTATTTGCAGCAAGGGATATTTGGACATGCTGAAACAAAACCCGATGAACGAAGAATGTTTCTCGGTTCATTAAGGGAACGAGCGCTTCTCGCCTTGACAAAGGGACAGGTATTAAGAAATAAACCGTATCAAGAGGTAGAACAAGTATTAAAGGCCAATCGACAAGCCATTGTTCTTTTAAATGGTGAATTGTCTTATGCTTCTTATTCTCAATATGTCAAAATGGCAAATGCCAATGGATGCTCTTTTAAAGTGGTGAATCATCACGAAGCACACTCGCCTTTTGGCCTTGTCATAGAGGTGCCAAGTGCGATCAATCAAGAGCACATCTATATAGAAGATGAGCTGTTTCAAAACGCTTTTTCTCGTGAATCTGTTGAATAGGTTTCCCTAGTGAAATGAATAGGCTATAATGATTCAAAAGAGCATATGGGAGAGATGCGGATGGGCAAAGCATTGATTTGTATTGATTATACAGTTGATTTTGTTGCAGACGATGGAAAACTGACATGTGGAAAGCCTGGACAGGCGATTGAACCTAAGATCACAGAGATCACTTCTTCGTTTATTGATGAAGGACACTTTGTTGTCTTTGCGGTCGATCATCATGAAGAAGAGGACCCTTATCATCCAGAGACAAAGTTATTTCCACCCCATAATATTCGCGGGACAGAGGGAATTGAACTTTATGGAAAACTAAGTTCACTATTTCACACGTCAAAACATTTAAAGCATGTCTACTATATGGAAAAAACAAGATACTCTGCTTTTGCAGGCACTCAATTAGAAATGAAACTGCGCGAGCGTGGCATCACTGAGCTTCATTTAGCCGGAGTGTGTACCGATATTTGTGTACTTCATACAGCTGTGGATGCGTACAATAAAGGCTTTGAGCTTGTGATTCATCAGAATGCCGTGGCGAGTTTTAATGAAGCGGGGCACGAGTGGGCACTTTCTCACTTTGAGCAGACGCTTGGGGCGAAAGTGGTTAAGTAAGGGAAGGAGAATGGAAGTTGGAGCATCGGTTTATTGACGACAGTTTATCACTACATACAGATCTTTATCAAATTAACATGGCAGAAACGTATTGGAGAGACGGCATTCATGAAAAGAAGGCAGTCTTTGAACTCTTCTTTAGAAAGCTTCCATTTGACAATGGCTTCGCTGTATTTGCTGGTTTAGAGAAAGCGGTTGAATATTTATCGGACTTCTCCTTCACCGAAAGCGATCTTGCGTATTTAAAAGATGAACTCGGTTATAAAAGCGATTTCATTGAATACTTAAGCGGGTTGTCCTTTACAGGTACACTTCATTCAATGCGAGAAGGCGAAATTGTCTTTGCGAATGAACCAATTATGCGCATCGAAGCAGCGCTAGTTGAAGCGCAGCTCATCGAAACGGCACTGCTCAATATTGTGAATTTCCAGACGCTGATCGCAACAAAGGCGGCTCGGATTAAGGGAATCATTGAAGATGAGACAGCATTAGAATTCGGAACAAGACGTGCGCATGAAATGGATGCAGCCATGTGGGGAGCAAGAGCGGCACTGATCGGCGGATTCCAGGCTACAAGTAATGTTCGTGCAGGGAAACGCTTCAATATCCCAGTATCAGGAACACATGCTCACGCGCTTGTACAAGCCTATCGCGACGAGTATACGGCATTTAAAAAATACGCTGAAACCCATACAGACTGTGTCTTTTTAGTCGATACGTATGATACCGTCAGATCTGGCATTCCGAATGCGATTAAGGTTGCGAAAGAATTCGGAGACAAAATCAACTTCATTGGTGTCAGACTTGATAGCGGAGACCTTGCATACTTGTCTAAAAAAGCTAGAACGATGCTGGATGAAGCAGGATTTCATGACGCAAAAATCATTGCATCAAGCGATCTTGATGAACACACCATTATGAATTTAAAAGCACAGGGCGCAAAAATTGATGTATGGGGTGTTGGGACAAAACTGATCACAGCATTTGATCAGCCAGCCCTCGGTGCTGTGTATAAACTTGTGTCGATTGAAGAGAACGGCAAGATGAATGACACCATCAAAATTTCATCCAACCCAGAGAAAGTGACAACACCAGGCCGTAAACGTGTGTACCGCATTATCAATCAATTGAATCATCACTCGGAGGGCGACTACATTGCTCTTGAAGAGGAAGATGTTCAAAGTGAAGATAAGCTGAAAATGTTCCATCCTGTGCATACATTTATCAGCAAATTTGTGACAAACTTTGTGGCAAAGGATCTTCACGTCCCAATCTTCGAACAAGGAAAACTTGTGTATGATAATCCGGATATTCAAACGATTCAAGCCTATGTGCAGGACAGTCTCGGACTCTTCTGGGAGGAGTACAAACGAATCAGCAAACCAGAAGAATATCCAGTCGATTTGAGTCAAAAATGCTGGGATAATAAGATGCAATTTATCCATGATGTAAAAAATAAAATCAAAAAAGAGCTTTATGAAAGCTAAGTGTGGAAGAAAAGGAGATCATCAAGCCGGATGGTCTCTTTTTTTTATTTTGACCGGCTCAAAATGAACCATTTGGGCAATCATTTGGTATACTGAAAGCACATCTTGTTTGTCATTGCATAAAGGAGGAATGGAGCAGTTGAGGGTGTTTGTTGCGAGACAGCCTATTTTTAACAGAAAAGAACAAGTCGTATCATATGAGCTGCTTTATAGAGATAGTGAAACCAATACATATAGCGCTGAAGATGGTGATCAAGCGACAACGGACCTCATTATTAACAGTTTTTTAAACATTGGCATCGAAACACTCACAGAAGGAAAACGGTGCTACATTAATTTCACCGAAAGCTTGCTTTCGTCTGATCTGCTCACCTATTTTGATCCGCATCAGCTTGTGATCGAGATATTAGAAAATGTACCGATTACCCAAGCACTTATTATGAGATGTAAGCAATTAAAAAAATGGGGATATACGATTGCACTCGATGATTTCTTTCTTAACGGAAGACATTTTAGTGATAGGTTGCTTGACGAACTCCTCTATTGCATTGATATTTTAAAAATTGATTTTCTGAAGACAACATCGGAAGAGCGAAGAGATATTCTGAATACATATAAAAAGTATCGACTTCGATTCCTTGCAGAAAAGGTGGAAACGCGAAAAGAATATGAAGAAGCGCTAGAAGCTGGTTTTCATCTGTTTCAAGGGTATTTCTTTAGTGAGCCGCACGTAATATCAGGACGAGCATTATCGACCAGCTTCCATGCGTATCACCAGCTTTTAAATGAGCTAAGCAAAGAACAACCGAATATCCAGACAGTGACACATTTTATTGAGAGTGACCTTTCGCTATCATACCAATTATTAAAAATGCTGAATTCTGGCGGCATGAGACGTCTTTATCAAATTAAGAGTATCCGGCAGGCGATTATCCTGCTTGGTTTTAATGAAATTCGGCGCTGGATCTTTATTCTTTCTTTTAAAGAACTGAATGTCCAAGCCAACTCAAGCCAAAAAGAAATTATCAAAATGTCATTCATTCGTGCGAAAACGTGTGAACTCATTGCCAATCATACTGAACGAGAGCATCCAGCCTCTTATATGCTGACAGGCATGTTTTCACTCATTGATACGCTTGTCAGGGCAGACATTACAGAACTTGTGAAAGAGCTGCCGCTTTCTGATGAAGTTGGCGAGGCACTACTTGGCTATGAAAATGATTATTCTTTTGTGTTAGACGTTGCCAAACGTATTGAACGAAATGAATGGGATGATGAGATGTTGGATGGGAATCTCCCTAAGCAAGAAGCCTACGGCTGTTATATAGAAGCCATTGAATGGTGTCATAAAATGTTTGAATCTTAAGCGTATAGACAAACCCTCGCATTCGCCTGCAGGTCTGCGCTCCGGTGCTCATCCTTCCTAGACTTCAAGGGTTTTCAAATCACGCTAAAAAGAAGCCGCTCACTTCACGTCAGAGCGGCTTTTCTTTGTTATCCCCACTGTAAAAGCAGAAAAAGCCTGCTCGAAGTCATAGACAAGTAGATGCGAATGCCTTCTGGACTAAAGCGGATATCAATATTGCTTTTCACACCGATTTGCTTCAGCATTCGGATGACACTTGTCGTATCAGCGCGTTCAGCAGCCTCCATCATTCGCTTGGCAAATGAAAGCGAGCTGGAAATCTGCTGTGTAATAAGTGAAGCGTCAGCCACAAGCCGGGCTGATTCCTTTGCGGATCTTTGAAACGGGTGGGCATCCACTGGAGGAAAGGTCATAGGCGTGCGCGGGTATGCGCTGCTCATTGCGGGAACCTGCAAAGTAGGATAAGGAACATAGTAAAACACATGGTCACCTCTTCTCTCATTGAAGTGAAATTGGACGGATATCTGTTCTAAATGTATGTAGAAAATCAGAATAAAGAATCAAAATGATCTTTCTATCTTTGGAAATTCATCATAAAAATAGGTACTTTTGCGGTCAATTTCGGTGAATGTCGCCAAAAAATTGCGGTGTCCACAGTAGAGTCTGTCGTCTGACCTATGACACGTAAAACCGAGGATATGAAAGGGATCGTATGTTCTGTTGTGAGAGAAGTGTGACGAATGATGCCTATTCTTGTCGCAAAAATGACGCAATTCCTTTGAAATTGAGATAAAAGTATGATTTGAAAAGTCAGAAAATGATGAAAAAAGACCTATTGAATTTTGCGGTATCACGCACACGTTTTGTGCATACTTTTCGGTGAAAAAATACTCAATAGCATTTACACTGTTAATAACAGATCAAATACTTATGACCCAATCACCATACACAAATACATTGATCTTCCAAAAAAGGAGAGTGGAATCGATGGAAAAGTATGAAATCGAAGAACTTAAACAATTATTGTGGAAACTTGAAAACGAAATTAGAGAAACAACGGCTTCTCTTCATAACATTAACAAAAGCATTGATCAATACGACAAATATGAATATGTGAAAATTTCTTAAAGACTTGATAATCATCAAGTCTTTTTTTTATCCAAATACATACAAAAAAAGGATATATTATTATATAATTGTTAAATAGTGATGTCAGTGGACATTTGCTTCTTTCTTTTTAGTAAAATAAGAGGCGAGAGGGTGAGGTACAAGACCGAGTATGCTAAACTATCTAGAGAATACAAAAATCAAGCAGAATATGTCTGATTTTATTCAACATGCAGTCAGGCAGAATGATTTACAAAAGCTGCTTCATGAATTTACAGATATAAAGAATGAATTTCCTTTTGGGCAATTGGCTTATCAGCATTATGAGGCATTTGGCGGAAAAGACAAGCAAGCGATTACAAAACTGGCAGCAGGGATTGAACTTCTCATATTATCAGCCGATATATTAGATGATATTGAAGATCAGGACAATGATTCGTATCCTTGGATGAAGCGTCAGAGCGGGATTGCGATTAATGCGGCGAATGTTCTTTTTACATTAAGTTTTGAAGTCTTTTCAAAGCTTGACCATGCAACAGAGCTGTTAAACAGTGTATATTCCTATTCCATTCAGTCAATGCAAGGGCAGCATATGGATATGACACTGGAGCCGGAGAATGAGCAGGATTGTTTAAATATCATGAAGTTAAAGGCAGGATCACTGTTTGTATTACCCTGTGTACTGGGGGTTATTTTGGCGACAGGTTCTTTTGAGAAGAAAGTAGAAGAGTATGCTTATTATCTAGGAATGGCAGAACAGCTTGAAAATGACTATTTAGGTCTTTTTAATAAAGATAATACTGATTTTAAAAGAATGCAAACATTACCGCTAGTATATTTAAAAAATGAATTTAATCCATCCAGTTCAGACTTGCTCAGTTATTTTCAATCAATGGATAAAAGCTTCGGTTCTGAAGAATTAAAGGATAAATTAAAAAAATCTGGTGTTCAACAATATGTATTTATTATGAGAAACCTTCTCAGAAATAAGTTTAAAGAATCATTCAAGAAACTACATTTAGAGGCTTCTAAAAAGAAAAAGCTTATACTCTTTTTAATTGGAGATGGAGAAGATGAACATTCAAAAATTGGTTAGTTATCTAGTGGAAAATCCTTCGGCATTTAATCAAATCGTTAATGGGAACGCATCATTGCTTCACGTTGATCAAGTAACTGCTAGTATTATCGTTGATGGATTCCAAAAAGAAGACGCCATTAGATCAATCATATGGAAAACTGCTGGCTGAGTAGATAAATATTATGAGAAAGTTTTACTCTAAGTTAACAGTTATATTAGTTATTCTTAGCTTCATCTATGTGATTTATATCTCTTATATCAACGTATTTAATATTTTTGTTGGAGCAGCTGTTAAGGTAAATAGTCACGGCCAACTTGAGGTAGTGGATGTCGATAATTTTACAGACAGCTATCTTGCTGGCGTTAGAAAAGGCGATATCATACTTGAAGTGAACGGGAATAAAAAACCAGTTGAAGAAGTTAGAAGAGGTTTTTTAGCGAATGTTAAAAGTTTAGTCGTTGATAGACATGGTGATGAAATTGCATTAGAGAATGTAAGGTTATTAAGCCAAGAAAATCTGTTTATTTATCTAATACCAGTCATTCTTTATTCAATCTGTCTATTTTGTATATTTATGATCTTAAAAATTAATAAAGCAAATAAAAAAGAGTCTGCATATATTCTAGCCTTATTTCTCTTGGCTGTTTCTGTAGGATATGTAAGTTCTGGTGGTTCTGGAAAAGGGGAGGCGATTAGTCGCGTTCTCGTAATCGCTACAATGAATAGTGTACCTCCACTATATATGCACTTTATGTATCAATATTTAAAAGAATTAGGAACAGAGATTATTCATCGTCGAGTTCTTTTTTGTTTGTATCTAGTTCCAGTTACTAGCATCTTATTAGATATATTCTATAAAAATAAAGCAGGACCAATTAATCTATTAGCATATGTCAATTTACTTTCATTTTTTGTTCTGGCTTTCATTTCGATTATTATCACAATAAGGGCTGCTAAGAAATTGAAAGACAATGAAGTCAGCAATGTACTTCGAGCATTTGCACTCATTTTAATCTCATCATTCAGTCCATTTATGCTATTTTTTATCATTCCTTATTTTTTGGGTAAATATTTTATTTCACCTTATGTTGTTGCATCGTTTGTTCTTTTAATTCCTTTTTTCTTAGTCTATCAATTTATGTCAAATAAGCTGTATAACGTTGATTTCTTTATGGGGAGGATTAAATACTACGGTTTTTTAGCGATTACACCAACGATACTAGTGGTTATTATATTTGATTTCATTCAAAAGCCAAGTGCAAATTTTTATACAGTGAAATTTACGATAATCACGTACATTCTTATGCTCACCGTCTTCTATTTTAAAGAAATCATTGATTTCCGCTTTCGTTTGAAGCGTTTTTCAGAGAAGCATAATTATCAGGACAGCATATTTAAATTCACGCAGCTCATTCGTGAGGCGTCCTCACTTCATCAAGTGTTATATCATTTAAAATACACCATTTTAGAAGTGCTTGTTGTGAATAAAGCCTTTGTGCTTGAGGTGAAGGCAGATGGGCAAATTGAAGAGATTGATGAATCGACAGATGACAGCAAGCTATGGAAAGAGTATGTGGATCAATTTCAAGATATTTTAGGTGAAATAGGGAAAATCATCGGGCTTGATAAAGGGTTTATGATGAAAATTGGTGAGCGGGGCGGTCACTCGTTTGTGATTTGCTGTTTATCAAATTTAAAGACACCGAAGCTGACGCGTGATGAGATTTCTTGGCTGAAAACATTGGCATTTTACACAAGTGTCAGTTTAGAAAATGTTATCAAGATCGAAGAATTGATGGAGCATCTTGACGATTTGAAACAGCGTGAAGCCAATCCTGCGTGGCTGAAGAAGATCATGTTTGCGATGGAAGAAAAGCAGCGCTCAGATTTAGCGAGGGATCTTCATGATTCCGTGCTGCAGGATTTAATTTCGCTGAAAAGGCAGTCAGAGATGTTTTTAACGAATTTCCAAAACGACCAATGCCCAACATCTATTGAAAATTCACTCATCTCATGGAATGAACAAATGTCTAAGGTGATTCAAACCACGAGAGAAACATGTCATGAACTTCGGCCGCAGCTGCTTTATGATTTAGGTTTAGTGAAGGCGATATCGAAGCTGACTTCTCAAATTCAGGAGGAAGCACCGTTTCATATCAGGCTGAATACAACACGCTTTGATAAAGAGCTGGACATTGATATTGACTCCCAGCTCAATATTTATCGGATTGTTCAGGAGTTGTTATCCAATGCGTTGAAACACTCTAAGGCCAACCAAATCTTAGTGATGCTGATTTGTATTAAAGATCAGGTTGTTCTCCACTACGAGGACGACGGAGTAGGTTTTGACGCAAGCCAGCTTGATCAGCACACAATGAGCATGGGGCTATCTGGAATAAGGGAACGAGTCAAGGCGTTAAATGGAAAGCTTCAAATTCATACAGCCCCAGAAAAAGGGCTCAAGATAAAAATTGAAATGGAATTGTAACGATTTATTAAGGATTAAGACTTGGCATCTGCCAAGTCTTTTATATAAAATGGAAGTGAGTGATTTAAAGGGAGGAAGACATGAAGAAGATATTGGTCATTGATGATCATCCGGCTGTCATGGAAGGGACAAAAAGCATATTAGAATCAGATCAGCAGCTATCAGTCGATTGTTTAAGTCCTGATGCAGAAGCCGCCTTTTTAAAGACGCATGACTTTTCCATCTATGATGTGATCTTGATGGACTTAAATCTCGGGGATATCAATGGAATGGACATTGCGAAACAAATTTTAGAAACGAATCAACAAGTGAAAATTATCATTTATACAGGGTATGAAGTAGATGATTATTTTGAAGAGGCCATTCGGGCTGGATTGCATGGTGCAATTAGTAAAACAGAGACAAAAGACAAAATTATTGAATACATACACCGCACATTGCAAGGAGAAGTTGTCATTCAGCTATCCTATTTAAAGAAATTAATTTCACAGCAGCAAGAAAAGCCAGAACAAGCGCAGCAGACCGATCACGATCTGTTAACAGAGCGAGAGTGTCTAATCCTCAGAGAAGTGGAAAAAGGGTACACGAACCAAGAGATTGCCGATGTGCTTCATTTGAGCAAACGCTCGATTGAATACAGCTTGACCTCCATCTTTAATAAGCTGAATGTTGGATCTCGAACAGAAGCGGTGTTAATTGCAAAATCTGAAAGTGTGCTGTAAACGAGTGAAGGGAGAGGGCCTTGATGGATGTGAGTGGATCAAATACACTGCTTGAGGCACTGGGGATTGAGATTGTCGAGTGCAATGAGTCACGATGCATTGCAACAATGCCGGTTGATCACCGAACAAAACAGCCATTTGGCTTACTGCACGGAGGAGCATCTGCTGCTCTAGCAGAAACGGTGGCGAGCTTGGGGGCTGCTGCTCATTTAGACTTAACTCAGCAGGTTTGCTCAGGTATTGAAATCAATGCCAATCATTTAAAATCTGTACGTGATGGAGTGGTGACAGCGACAGCTGTTCCTGTACATGTAGGACGGCGTACAATGGTATTCCAAATCGATATAAAAGATGATCGAAACCGGCACGTCTGTACGTCAAGATGCACACTTGCTGTCATTGATCGCATATAAAAAGCTCCCGGTGCAGCGGAAGCTTTTTTTTAATCTCGATAAGATTGATATTTAAACGTGGAACTGGATGCAACCTACTTTTTTTATCACTTGAATGTCAATCAATGCAAAACGACGACTATCTTGGAATGCTGTTATCTAGACATTTTAAGGAGATATGAATGATATTGCTGAAAAATGAAAGGACCTAACATGTTAGGTCCTTCATTTATTCGGTCATCCATAAAAGGAATCACAGCGTCTATTATAAATAAGAATCTTCTTTCCGCTTAATCACAAAGTTACGAAAACCGCCATAATCATCTTGTACACTGCGTTTGTCCATCTTGACTCCAGTATTGTAGGCGGCTCTTCCGATCAAATGAGCGCCGACTGGTGCTGTCAGGAAGATAAAAACAATCCCAAGCAGGATTTTCGCAGAGATAATGCCTGCAAGAAACCATTCGTGAAAGAACACACCAACTAAAATGAGGACAACACCAAGTGTCGATGCTTTTGATGCAGCATGCATACGTGTGTAAACATCTGGTAAGCGAAGTAAACCAATAGCTGAGATGAGACACAGGATCGCGCCAAGCAGGATAAAAAAGATCACAATGGCTTTAGCGATGACGATCATTTTCAATCACTTCCCCTTTCTCAAGGAATTTAGAAAAAGCGACAGTGCCAATAAAAGCAAGAATACCGAGCAGTAAAATAATTTCAAAGAACGTTGTCGTCTTCAGTAATATTGAAACAATGGCTGTCATCCCAATTAAATTGATTCCCACCGCATCAAGTGCACTCACACGGTCAGGAATGGAAGGCCCTTTGATGACCCTGATGACAAAAAGCAGGGTAGATAGCGCGAGAATGCCAAGTGAAATTTGTAATATGAGTTCCATTATTTACTGCTCACCTCCTGAATGGCTTTTTCAAATGATACACGGATGTCATGAATGGCTTTTTCAGCATCTTCAATATCCATCGCATGAATGTATAAAATCGATCGATCATCCGATATATCTACGACCAGTGTGCCTGGTGTCAATGTGATTAAATTGGCAAGCACAGTAATTTCCCAATCACGTTTTAAGTCTGTACGAAAGGCGAAAATTCCCGGCTTGATTTGAAGCTTCGGTGATAATATCGTCTTGAGTACGCTTAAATTGGCAAGAAGCAGCTCTCGAATGAAAATGACAACGAGCTTGAAAATGGCATAGAGTGCATAGCCATAAAAACGTTGCGGGAAGAATCGCCGCAGTATAAAAATGGCGACCATCCCTAGTACAAAGCCTGATACAAAGCCTGAGGCTGTGTATGTATCATTCATAAACATCCAGGTAAAGGCGAGGAGAGCGTTTAATAATATTTGAAAGGCCATGTTTATCTACTCCTTCAGCACAGCTTGAATATATTTTTCTGGTGTTGAAAGCATTTCCGCAGCTTGATTGATATAAGGGGCAATGAACTCTGTCCCTAACCCAATCGCAAGCGATAAGACAACAAGCAGTACTCCAGGGTACACCATTCCTTTAATCGACGGTTTTCTTCTTGGTAAATCCTGTTCCTCGCCCCAAAATGCGAGCGTGAAAATCCTCATAATAGAATAGAGGACAAGAAGACTGGACAGTAAGACAAGGATAGAAAATGTCATGTGTCCAGCAGAAAATCCACCTTCAACAATTTTTAGCTTGCCAACAAATCCACTAAGCGGCGGAATACCTGCAAGGGATAAAGCCGATATGAAGAACATCCAGCCGAGGAGAGGCTGGGATTGAATCAGCCCGCCCATTTTTTTCAGATTATTGGAACCAGCATACACAAACAGTGCACCTGCCAGCATAAATAATGCGCCTTTGATCACCATATCGTGAATGAGATAATAAATGGCGCCTTGGAGTGATGCAGGTGTATTGGCTGCAATCCCAAACAAAATGACCCCAACAGCTGTGACAATGTTATAAATCACGATCTTTTGCACATCAGAATAGGCGATAGACCCAATGACACCGAATATGACCGTTAGTGCGGCAAGCCAAGCCATGAGTGTATGTGTAAACCCTGTATCATGTATAAAAATTAACGTAAAGACTCTGGCAATCGCATATAAGCCGACCTTTGTCAGCAGTGCGCCAAACAAAGCCGAAATCGCTGCTGGCGGTGCATGATACGATCCTGGCAGCCAGAAATAAAGCGGGAAGACCCCAGCTTTTAAGCCAAATACAATCAGGAACAGAATGGAAATGACGGTAATTAACCCTGTTTGCCCCGATTCAGCTATTTTCACACTTAAATCAGCCATATTCAGTGTACCAGTGACTGCATATAAACAAGCCACACCGACAATAAATAATGCCGACGAGATGATATTAAATACAATATATTTCAATGATTCACGAAGCTGAGGCTTTGATCCGCCTAACACAATGAGCATGTAAGATGCCATCAGCAGTAATTCAAAGAATACAAACAGGTTGAAAATATCTCCCGTTAAAAAGGCACCACTGACGCCAGCTAATAAGAACTGCACGCCAGAGTAATAGAACAGCCGCTCTCTTTCTTTCCCAATTGTTTGAAAGGAGAAGAGAACTGTGACAAGTCCAACAACGGAAGCGGTCAGCACAAGGAGTGCAGCAAACTGGTCGGCAACAAGGGCAATCCCAAATGGGGCTTTCCAGCCGCCCAAATAAAGTGTTTGGATGCCGCTTGTGAAAATCGTTTGAACCAAATAGAGATTACAGATAATGGCTGAAAGAGAGGCAAAGACACTAAAGCCTCTCGACAGCATGATGTTCTTATTCATAAAAATCAATAGTGTCGCGGATAGTAATGGAATCAAAATAGGCAGGATCACGAGATTATTCATGCTGATCATTTCCTCTCATTTGATCCATGTCATCTGTTCGCAGCTCTTGGAAGGCACGGAAGGCCATGACGAGCAAAAAGGATGTCACACCAAAAGCAATGACAATGGCTGTTAAAATTAATGCTTGTGGCAATGGATCTACATAGGATGTGAGCCCCTCTTTTAAAATAGGAGGTGCTCCTTTTTTCAAGCCGCCCATTGTTAATAGAAGCAAATGGACGCCGTGACTCAAAACGGCCGTACCGACGATGACCCGCAGAAGGCTTTTTGAAAGCAATAAATAGGTCGCCGCCATAAAAATAATTCCGACGATAATAGACATTAGAAATTCCATTATTCCTTCTCTCCAATCGTTTGAATAATGGTCATGGTGACACCAACAACAACTAAATATACACCGATATCAAACAGTACGGCCGTTGCCAGTTCTGTTTTCCCAAGAAACGGTAATTGGAAATAACCAAAAGTATGGGATAGAAAAGGTGCACCGAATAGAAATGATCCCATTCCTGTCAGGATCGCAACGAGCAGCCCAGTCGCTGCAACATAAATAAAGTTAAACGGCAGAATGCGTCTCACTGTTTTCAGGTCATAGGCTAAAAGCAGAAGGACGACAGCCCCAGCACTCATCAGGCCGCCAATGAATCCCCCGCCAGGATTGTTATGCCCCGCAAGAAATAGGTGAAGTGAGAAAAGCAAGATGATGAATGCTGTGATTTTTGTTGTGACTTGTAAGAGCATATCATTCGTATCAATCTTTCTCATCGCCGCACGCCTCTCTTCCGTTTTCCTTGAGCTTTTAATAACCCATAAATACCGAGTGCCGCAATGGCGAGCACGGTAATTTCAAAGAGTGTATCAAAGCCCCTGAAATCTACAAGAATGACATTAACAATGTTGTCGCCGCCAGCAAGCTTGTAGCTATTTTCAATAAAGTAGGATGAAATGGTGTCAAGTGACTGCTGACTTGTTGAAGCGAAAGCAAGACAGGTGACAACAACTCCAACGCCTAATGAAATGATCAAATTGGTCAATTTGAACCTTCTCGTTTTTTGCTTCAAGCTCAGCTGTGGCAGATGATAGAAGCAAAGTAAAAACAGCGCGACAGAAATCGTTTCAATAATCAGCTGTGTGAGCGCAAGGTCAGGTGCTCTGAAAATCACGAAGAATAATGACAGCGTGTATCCCATGACACCTAGCCCAATAATGGCCGTTAAGCGAGACCGGGCAAACACAGTCGTGAGGGTTGCCGCCACCATCACAAGTGAAAGGATGGCCTCGTACGTGCCGATTGGGGCTGCTTGCTCCGTTTGAAATGAGAAGGCTTGTTGATAGAACATCACGCTGCCAAGCACGATTATCATGAAACCAAACACATAGACAAGGTAGTCACGAAGGAAACCTGTCATATAGCTGTTTGTCAGGCGATATGAGCCTTTTTCTAAGCCTGTCAGCGAACGATCATATAAAGAGTTAAATGACCATTTTTCTTTAAATATGTTGTACATTGGACGCCATTTTGACAACGTCAAATATCCGATAATCCCTAGAGCAATAACACCTATTGTCATATAAAGCTCTGGCTGAAATCCATGCCACGCTCCAATTTTCACGACAAAACGTTTTCCTGGTTCAATTGCTTCAGGAATAATCGCAGCAATAGCGGGTTCGATGACAGAATAGGCAAGAATATTAGGGAAAAAGAAGAAGGTGACCACAAGGGCAGCAAGAATAATTGGCGGGATGAGCATACCAATCGGTGCCTCATGCGGTTTTTTTTCTAATTTATCCAGTTGTAGGCGGCCTCTAAATGTTTTAAAAAGGAGCATCATACTGTAAATGAACGTAAACACACTAGCGAGCCAAGCGATTGCTGGGAAGATAGCACCCCATGTGGAAACATCGCTAAAGCTGATGTCAGAGATCCGTATCATGCTTGTGAAAAATAGCTCTTTACTCAAGAATCCATTAAATGGCGGAAGTCCAGCCATTGAGAATGTACCAATCAATGTAATTGTAAATGTAATAGGCATGATGGTCATTAATCCGCCTAATTTACGAATGTCACGTGTGCCTGTTTCATGATCAATAATACCAGCTGCCATAAAGAGACTGCCTTTAAAGGTAGCATGGTTAATGAGATGAAAAATAGCAGCAAGAACGGCTGCACCAAAAAAGGCAGGATTGTTTTCATGAATCGCAGCTGCGCCTACTCCAAGCATGAGCATAATCATGCCAAGCTGACTAACGGTAGAAAAGGCCAGAATGGCTTTTAAATCGTTTTGCCGGACGGCGTGAAATGATCCCCAGAATAATGTGACAAGTCCAACAATTGATATGGTCCAAAACCACACCTCTGACACAGCAAAGATGGGACTGAAGCGGGCAACAAGATAAATGCCGGCTTTTACCATTGTGGCAGAATGCAAATAACTGCTCACTGGAGTTGGTGCTTCCATGGCATCAGGCAGCCAAATATAGAATGGGAACTGCGCTGATTTCGTAAAGGCACCTAGCAAGATCAGGATCATAGCAGGGATAAAATAAGGCGATGCCATAATGAGCTGAAGCTGATTAATTGCTTCACGGATACTGAATGAATCAGTGATTAGATAAATAAGGATGAAGCCGCCAAGCATCGCCAATCCACCAAAAACAGTAATAATCAGTGATTTTGTCGCTCCGTAACGAGAGCGTTCCCGCTTATACCAATACCCAATCAAAAGGAAGGAAGAGATACTCGTTAGCTCCCAAAACAAGTAAAGAACCACCATGTTGTCAGAGAGAACGACACCAAGCATAGCGGTCATAAACATTAACAAATACGTATAGAAAGAGCCGATTTGTTCTTTTTCTTTTGACAAGTAGAAAATACTGTACAAGACGACAAGTGCGCCAATACCTGTAATTAATAACGCAAATAACAAACTAAGACCGTCTATATATACAGTGAAATTCATTCCGAGCGAAGGAATCCATTCGGCCTGTGAGAACAACGTTCGTCCATTTGATGTGATATTGATCATTTGGACAAAATAGATAAATAAAAGAATAGGCAGGATAAGAACAAACCATCCTGTATGTATACGCCTGACGTATTTAAAAAGAAAGGGCACAACAAACGCAAGCAAAAAAGGTGATAGGATGGCGAAATGAATAAGCTGCAAGAAAATAAACCTCCTTCGATCAATATAAATTCACGTTCTAAAGAACTGGTAAATAAAATTATAGCGTAAATACAGAGATAGTGCATTGGTTTGAACTGATTTACAGCAAACTGCATTCATATTTTGAGTTCTTTTGACCACAAAAAATATTTTATCAAAAATGAAACTTGTTGTATATTGTTTTGTTTTTCGTACATGCTTTTCTTAAAGGAGCTGATTACATGAAACTAAAAGCGGGCATCAGCTTAAGCATATTCTGCACGATTTTAGGAGGAGCATTCTTGATTGACCGAAATGATCAAAAAAGGTGGCAGGCTGGGAGTGAATGGCCGCTATTTTCTGAGCACCTTCTCTATATGACCTACCAAGAGGCCAAACAGTATCCTTTTCAGCCTCGAGAATATTTACGAATTGTATTAGCTGATGAATAAGTCTTATAGAAGAAAAGAAATATAAAAAAAGCATGTGCCCATTGAGAGCCCATGCTTTTTAAGTTGTATTTCTTAAGTAAACATTCTAAGTAAGATCGTTGCGCAAATAACAGTTGCTGCTCCGCCAAGACGTGTAGATACTTGTGCGAAAGGCATAAGACCCATTCTTCCAGAAGCTGAAAGGATCGCAACGTCACCAGTACCGCCTAGTCCACTGTGGCAGCCAGTCACAATCGCAGATTCTACTGGATACATGTTCATTAATTTCCCAACGAAGTAACCAGAACCAACCATTGCAAGTACAACAGCGATACATACGCATACAAATGGAATAGAGATCACAGTTGCTACATCATCAAGCGGAATGTACAGAATGCCAAGACCAACCATAAGAGGCCATGTGAAGCTTCTTGAAACAAACTTGTAGAACTGCTGTGAGCCATTTTGAAGATGCTGAGGCATCACATTTAAGTATTTGATTAATGCTGCAAGAACAATCATTAAGATTGGACCTGGAATATGAACAAAGCTTTCTAACAAACCACCAAAGATGAAGGTTGTACAAGCAACGAGTACACCTGCACCCATTAAACCGAAATCAACTTTTGCGTCCATATCTGGCTGCTCAAAAATTTCGTTTGCTTCTTTCGATTTTACAAGACGGCCATTCCCGTTAAGTTCAGGACGTTTTTCACCAAGCTTCTTCATTGCGCCAGCACAGATAATGGCAATGACATTCCCAATAACAGCAGCAGGAATTAATTGAGAAATTAATGACTCTGCTGATACACCAAGAATTTGTGAATAAGCAATAGATAATGGCAAAATCCCTTCTCCAACACCACCGGCAATAATCGGTACAATGATAAAGAAGAACGAATGATGCGGTGTGTAACCAACTAAAAGACCAACAAGAATTCCGGCACTCACAGCTGCAATTGTACCTGCAACAAGAGGAACAAACATACGAATAAGGCCTTGTACTAAAACAGTTCGCTGCATCCCAAGAATACTACCTACTACAAGAGCAGAAATATAGAAGTAAAGGAAGTTAGACGTTTTCATAAGAGACGTAACCGCTTCCAACGAGTTCGGATTCAGAACATGAAAAAAGACCAGGAACGATGGTACGAATAAAGAAAGAATCGCTGGTCCACCAATATCTTTTAAGATTGGAATACGTTGTCCTACATCTCCAAGGAAAATCCCTAAAATCATAATAACAGCGAAACCACCGAGCATATTTGCTGGAATTTTATTAAAATAAGCGGCAGTTAAAATAATCGCTGCAAGTACTAAATACACAGGAAGATCAATAACACCAATTTTCCAAGACATGATCTTTCGGAAAACGCTTTTATTATTGTCAGAATCATTTGTAATCGATTTCAATTGTTGTGCATTAGCCACATAAACACCCCCAAATGCTATTTGTCTCAATTGTAGAAGATTCAATGACACTCTTCTATTTATTAAACTAAATTAAGTGTAATAAAAGTAAAATAAACAGGAGGTTTTATCGTTTTTATCATACAAAAATCCCTGAAGATAGTTTGTCCTTCAGGGGATTGATCATACATCGTATTTATCGTTTTCCTTTTAAATAAGGTGTGCCAAGTGCTTTCGGTGCATCTGCACGTCCGATGAAGCCAGTAAGTGCTAGGATCGTAAGCACATATGGGGCAATGAGCATGTACACGTTCGGTATATCTTGAAACAGCGGTAAGAGAGAGCCGATGATGCTTAAACTTTGTGCAAATCCAAAGAATAAAGCAGCGCCCATTGCGCCGAATGGATGCCATTTACCGAATACAAGCGCAGCTAAAGCGATGAATCCTTGACCAGTAATGGTCGCATGTGAGAAATCAAGCGCGATGGTTGAAGCATAAACAGCCCCGCCAAGACCGCCAAACAGACCACTAATGAAGACGCCAATATAGCGCATCCGGTACACTTTGATCCCCATTGTATCAGCAGCCATTGGATGCTCACCAACTGCACGGAGACGAAGACCAAACGGCATTTTAAATAAAACGAACCAAGCAACAACCGCAAGAACTAATGCAAGTATGGATGTATAATAGACATCTTTAAAGAAGATATCACCAATAATCGGAATATCACTTAAAAGGGGAATATCTCCTTTATAGAAAGGCTCTGTAATTTTATCAGTTTGTGCTTTTCCGTAAATGAGTTTCACGACAAACAGTGTAGCGCCAAGCGCAAGCATGTTAATGGCAACACCACTAACCGTTTGATCTGCTCTAAACGTAATGGTCGCAACAGCGTGAATAAGTGAGAACAATCCGCCAATGACCATTCCGACGAGAAGCCCAAACCACGGGGTCAAGGCCCCAAACGTATCAGCAAAAAATAAGTTAAAGATAATACTGGAAAATGCTCCGACGACCATCAAACCTTCAAGACCGATATTCACAACACCTGATCTTTCTGAAAAGACGCCTCCAAGAGCGGTTAAAATAAGTGGTGCAGCATAAACAAGTGTAGCTGGGACGATGATTTCAAGAATTTGTAGAAATCCCACTTATTTTCCCCCCTTTTTCTTCATTTGTTGAATGACAAGACGGATAATATAGCTTGAGGCGACGAAAAGAATAATGATCGCAATGACAATATCAACGACCTCAGTCGGTACGCCAGATTCAAGCGGCATATTTAAAGCACCGACCTTCAATCCACCAAGTAATAGTGCAGCAAGAACGACACCAATGGCTGTATTTCCGCCTAATAAAGCGACGGCGATTCCATCAAAACCTACGCCAGTAAACGAGCCTTTAATGGAGGCATATTCAAACGTGCCAAGCCCTTCCATAGCGCCTGCAAGCCCTGCAAATGCACCTGAAATGAGCATGGCATAAATGATATTGCGGCGAACGTTCATGCCGGCATAATGTGATGCCTGCTGATTCATCCCAACAGCACGTAATTCAAATCCTTTAGAGGTTTTTTGAATAATGACCCACATCACGACCGCAGCAATAATGGCAACAAAAATACCGTTATGCATTCGTGAGAAATCGGTCATTTGCTCAAAAAATCCAGAGCGAAGCGATGCAGTGGCATCAATTTTTTCTGTTTTATCTTTATTGCTTGTTAAGACATTAGAGATCAAATAGTTCGTCACATGAAGAGCGATATAGTTCATCATGATAGTGACAATGACTTCATGAACATAAAAACGAGCCTTTAAAAACCCGGGAATAAAGCCCCATAATGCACCTGCGGCAGCAGCCGTGATGAGTGCGAGAGGCAGGTGGATATAGGCAGGTGCATGGACGGTTGTTCCGATCCATACAGCAGCTACCCAGCCAATGAGCATTTGCCCTTCTACCCCGATATTAAAGAGGCCTGTCCGAAATGCAAAGGCAACAGCAAGTCCTGATAAAATATAAGGTGTAACTTGTCTGATGGTTTCTCCCATATAATATGTTTCACCGAAGACGCCATTCCAAAGGGCGCCATAGCCTTCGATGACACTATAGCCGCTTGCAAGCATAATAATGGCCCCAACGAAAAGACCAAGTACAATGGCTATAAGCGGAATCAGCAGATTTGTTAAGCGATTAGACATTTGCTTCTTTCCCCACTTCCTGTTGCGTACTTCCAGCCATTAATAGACCAAGCTCCTGCTCGGTTGTTTCTTTTGGATCAACAATGGCAATTATGCTGCCTTCGAAAATCACAGCAATCTTATCACTGACATTGATAATTTCATCAAGCTCAAAGGAGATGAGCAAAACGGCTTTGCCTGTGTCTCTTTGTTCAATGAGACGCTTATGAACAAATTCAATCGCACCAACATCAAGTCCTCGTGTCGGCTGAGCGGCAATTAACAAATCAGGATTTCGGTCAACTTCACGGCCGATAATGGCTTTTTGCTGGTTACCGCCTGACAGGGCTCGTGCTTCTGTATATTCACTCGGTGTCCGTACGTCATATTCAGTCATGATTCGTTTTGCTTTTTGATAAATGTTTTTCATATTCATTAAGCCAAACTTCGAGTAAGGACGCTGATAATATGTCTGCAAGGAAATATTTTCTCCAATTGAAAAATCGAGAACAAGTCCGTGCTTATGACGGTCTTGAGGAATATGTCCAATACCAGATTCGGTGACCTTACGAGGCGGGAGGTTTTGAATGGCTTTCCCGTTTAGCATGATCGTGCCAGATTCTGATTTTTTCAGACCTGTGATGGCTTCAATTAATTCAGTTTGACCATTGCCGTCTACCCCAGCAATTCCAACAATTTCGCCAGCCTTCACTGAGAGGCTCAGATGTTTGACTGCTTCGATGCCTCGTGCGTCTTTTACAGTCAGATCTTGAATTTGAAGCACTTCCTCAGCAGGAGAGGCTGCTTTTTTGTCTGTTTTAAATGAAACTTCCCTGCCGACCATTAAGCTTGCAAGCTCGTCTTTATTGGTGCTTTCCACATCAAGTGTACGAATGCCCTGGCCTTTTCGAATAATGGTGACGCGATGACAGGCATCCATAATTTCTTTCAGCTTGTGGGTAATTAAAATAATGGATTTGCCTTCATTGATTAAATTTTTCATAATTTGTATGAGTTCTTTTATTTCTTGAGGTGTTAAGACGGCTGTTGGTTCGTCGAAGATCAAAATGTCAGCGCCGCGGTAAAGTGTCTTTAAGATTTCTGTACGCTGCTGCATTCCAACAGAGATGTCAGATACTTTTGCGGCAGGGTCTATTTTCAAACCATAGCGGTCAGAAAGCTCTTGCACTTGCTGTATGGCTTGTTCTTTATCAATCTTTCCAAACTTCTTTGGCTCTTTCCCTAAAATGATGTTTTCAGCAACAGTGAATGTATCGATAAGCATAAAGTGCTGATGCACCATTCCGATGCCTAAATCACTTGCATCATTTGGACTAGAGATGGTAACAGGTTTTCCGTGTACCTTGATTTCACCTTTTTCAGGCTGATATAGTCCGAAAAGCACGTTCATAAGCGTTGATTTTCCAGCGCCGTTTTCACCAAGCAGCGCATGAATTTCGCCCTTTTTTAGCTGCAGCGTAATATTGTCGTTTGCTACAATGCCAGGGAATTCTTTGCGTATATTCAACATTTCAATGACATAATCCACAGGTTTAACCGCTCCTTTTTTAGGGTGCTGATGAAGATAAAAACTAGCAAAAGAAAAGCTGCAAAACAAGGCTGCAGCTTTTCTTTTACCACCTTTTACGAATAAAGAGGAGGTAAAGGAGAGGTAAGGGGATAAGGCGCGCTTATCCCGATGCTCAAATTAAGCTTTAAAATCTTTTAGTTCATCACGTGTTGCAGGGATTTTGACTTCGCCCTTGATGATCTTTTGTTTCCATTCTTCTACTTTCTTCAATACATCTTTGTCAAGGTTGTCCTGAGATGGAGAGATGTCAACGCCGCCTTCTTTCAGACCGTATGTGATCACTTCGCCGCCAGGGAATTTACCTTCTTTTGCTTTCGTCGTTAAGTCTTGTACCGCTGTGTCTACTTTCTTAATCATAGAAGTAAGGGTGACACTTTGCTTTGTTCCAGGTACTTTTCCTTCGTCATACTGGTCTTTATCTACACCGATGACCCAAACTTTACGGTTAGGATCAGCTTTTTTCAGGTTTTTCGCTTCTGTGAAGACACCAGTTCCAGTGCCGCCAGCTGCATGATAAATGATGTCGACGCCAGATTTGTACATACTTTCAGCTGTTGCTTTACCGATGTCTGCTTTGTCGAATGCACCAGCATATTTCACTTCAACTTTTGCTTTCGGGTTAGCTGCTTCAACGCCTGCACGGAATCCAACTTCGAATTTTCTGATTAATTCAGAGTCAACGCCGCCAACAAAACCGATTTTGTTCGACTTTGTAGAAAGAGCAGCTGCAACACCAACAAGGAATGATCCTTCGTTTTCGTTAAACATAATGCTTGCTACGTTGTCTTTTTTTACTACTGCATCAACGATGCCAAAGTGATTATTTTTACGTTGTTCTGCGATTTCACTAATAGAATCTTGCATTAAGAAACCAATTCCATAAATGAGGTCGAATTTCTCACGAGCAAGTGTGTTTAAGTTTGTTGTATAGTCAGCATCTGATTTAGATTGTAAGTAATCAAAACCGTTTTTACCTTTTGTTAAATTGTTGTCTTTCCCAAATGCTTGGAGACCTTCCCAAGCTGATTGGTTAAATGATTTGTCATCGACACCACCGACGTCAGTTACCATTGCAACAGTGAATTGATCTTTATCTTTTTTGCTTTCACCGCTGTTTGAGCCAGAGTTGCCGCATGCTCCAAGGATGGTTCCTGCTGCTACGACGAAGGACAATGCTAGTCCAATTTTGCGCTTCTTCAAAACATAACCCCCTATAAAATTTAAAAGTTTCAGAAAAGTCTCGCGAAAAATGGCCGACCTCTATCTTCTCTTCCTTGTGAAAAGGGTATTTTATCCTGATTTCTCATGAAACTTATGGAGCGAAGGAGAGAAGATGTAAGACATCAGACTTATATCTCGTTGAACTAATCAATCATAATTTATCATTTCCGATCGAATAAATAAATAGAAATTTGTTTTATTTTTAAAAAAATGTTAAAAGGCTTCATTCGATGTCTTTTTATAGACTGAAATATGATATAATGCCGCTTTTGCAATGTGGTCTATTACAGTGGAACTACTGATATCAAGGGGTTTGTTACATCGCATGCCATAAAAAACATCTGGCCTTTGTGAAAGGTCAGATGCGTCAAATTATAGATATTGCTGGATCAAATTCATATTGCTTGTATTGAGTTTATATTGGAAAACAGGACGTCCAATTGTCCCGTACGCCATTTCCACATCAACTACTTCGATGTCCTCAAGGAATTTCAAGTATTTTCTAATTGAGACTTGAGAGATTTCTGTATGATTGGCTAGGTCTTCGGTCGTGAAAGCCTGCTGACTAAATGATTGAATGCTTGTCCAGATAAGTTTGAGGGTGCTTTTGGTCAGGCCTTTTGGCAGAAGGACTTTTTCTGCCTCTGCTTTTTTATGAAAGAGCTTCGCATCTAAATCATTTTGCGAGATGCTGTTCATCGATTGGTACAAGGCGTGTTTTCTTTTATACTCTGCCAAAGCTGATTGGAATCGTTCGAACTCAAAGGGCTTGATTAAATAATCAACGGCTCCGTTTCGCATCGTTTGCTGCACAACGTTGACTTCATTCGCAGCAGAAATGACGATGACATCAACGGAATGATTTTGCTGACGAATTTCTGATAATAGCGCCAGCCCATTTTGTCCAGGCATATAAATATCGAGCAGTACAAGATGAATGACTTCTGTTTTTAATAATTCTAGTGCCTTCTGAAAGGAGGTGGCGATCCCCTTTAACTCAAAGCCATCTATTTGACTCAAGTAGCGTTTGTTTAGCTCCCCAACCATTGGATCATCTTCTACTATTAACACATTAATCATGTGAATCCTCCTTTTGTTTATACGGAATGCGGAGACTAAAGGTCGTTCCTTCTCCTTTTTCACTCGTGACAATCATATGTCCGTTCAATTTTTTGATGCTTTGGTCAACGAAGTAGAGCCCGAAGCCTCTGTCTTCTCCTTTTGTTGAAAAGCCTTGATCAAACATGATGTTCTGTTCTTCTTTTGTCAGACCGGCACCTGTGTCTGTGATTTCAATATGAAGCTGCTCCTGGACGTATCGGAATGAGATCGAGATGTTTCTGATTTCTGTATGAGAAACAGCATCGAGTGCGTTATTTAACAAGTTGCCGATAACGGTAATGAGATCATGCGTCACTGCTGGGTCCTCTGTGTTTGGGACTTGTGTGCTGCAAATGACTTCTAAGGTAGCGCCTTGTTCCCTGATGTAGCTTTGTTTTCCTAGTAAAAATCCTGCTAAGACAGAGTTTTTCACATGGTTGATGATTTCATTTGTTTCTGTTTGCTGATAAATCGCAATCTCTTTGATATAGGTGCCAAGGTCATCGTAATTTTTGAGCTGGACCAATCCTAAAATCACATGAAGCTTGTTCATAAATTCGTGTGACTGGGCACGAAGGGCATTGGCATACATCTTGACGCCGCTTAGCTGCTCAGCGAGGTGTTTGACTTCTGTTTTGTCACGGAAGGTAGCAATCGCCCCAACAATCTCACCTTTTACCGTAATCGGCACTTCGTTAAAGACAAGTTCCAGTCCATTCATTCTCACGTCACGATCAAGCAGCGGCTTGCGTGTTTCAATCACTTGCTTTAAGCCGCTTGAAGGGAGGAGAGTCTGAACATCTTGTTCTCTAGGGTCAACTTGAATGCCCATATTATGAAAGAGGCGTTTGGCTTCTAGATTGGCCAGCTTGATCTTACCGTGCTGATCAACGGCAAGAATTCCTTCTTTTGTTGATTCTAGCATGGCGCTTCGTTCTTTTAATAATGTGGCGATTTCATCTGGCTCCAGTCCAAACATAATCTTCTTCACTTTTCGTGCAACAATGAGTGCACCGATAATACCAGATAGAAGGCTAAGTGATGTGACGAAGTAGAGCGGGAGTAAGCTTTGATGAATAATCAAGTCAATTTCCTTTAACGTAATCCCTACTGCCACAGCCCCGAGCTGCTTTCCGTTTTGATCATAAACAGGAACAAAAGCACGCATGGATCTGCCAAGTGTGCCAGAAGCCGTGCTAATATGTTCTTTACCCCGTAATGCCGGTTTTTCATCACCGCCAGCAAACCGCTTCCCGATCTTTTGCGGATTCGGATGTGTTTTGCGGATGCCATTCATGTCCATGACGACAACAAATTCGGTTTTGGTGATTTGCTGAACACTTGTTGTATATTCACGCAGTGCTGAGTATGAATGATTTTCTAATGATTTCGCTGTGATCGGTGCCTCTGCGACCATTTTGGCAGTGGAGAGGGCAATGTCACGTTCCTTCTGATGAATGTTCTTGGCTGTTTCCGACCATATCGTAAAGAATGTGATACAAAGGGAGATCAGGACAACGATACAGACAAAGATCGTCAGCCGTGTTTGCAGTCTTAAAGTTTTTTTCACGAGTATACCCCTAACGCACGATTTTTTCGTAATAGTAATACTTTAACGGGAAAATGTAAGTTTGTGAAGGAATGTACGTGCAAAATCACAAATTTGATGTTGTTCCCATTTTACGTTGAAAGTATCTTGTCAATCCGTTTTAAGTGAGCCATAATAAATGTGAGCTTATGAGAAAGGAACTATTTATGAAAAATACATATTTGACTGGATATTTTCCGCTGATTTCTATTTTACTATTCAGCTCTGCTTTTTCGATTTTCACAGTAGGCATCATCACTGATTTCTTGACTCAGGCAGGTATTTTAAAAGGAATGCTGGAGTTCTTTTCAGAACAGGGCATTCGTCTTGCTCTCTTTGCCGCATGTGCACTTATTTATTTTATGATCTTATCTGCTTTAAAACTGATTGCAGATACGGTTTTAGAGTTGGCTTTACTCTTTTTCGCAAAGGATCCTGAAGGGGAGAACTTAAAGAAAATTAGGATTGCATCCGTTGTTTATTTGTTTGCCAGCTTACTTGCATTTCTCTTGACGCAGCAGCTTATTCTGCTTGTGGGACTTTTTGTTTTAGCAAGTCTTGTCTATTTTATCTGGGTTATTGTACGCATTTATCAATCGCTCTCTATGCTGAATTTAATTGGATTTATGATGTTTATTTTGCTATTTTGGGCCACGTTTTTGATCGGCATTTTGTACTTATTTATTAAGCTTTATAACAGTGTGATGGCGAGTCTGCCTGCTTAAACAGACGAAAGAAAGCATCCTCCGATGATGGAGGATGCTCAGCGTGTAGACAAACCCTCGCATTCGGTGTCAGTCCTGCGTGCCGGTGCTCACGAATGTCAAATTCGCTCCAGTACTCGTCCTTCCTAGACTGCAAAGGTTTTCAGGTCACGCTGAAAAGAAGACAAAGGGCTAAAATAAAGATCATTTTAGCCCTTTGTCAACAATCTGAGCATCCTCCAATGATGGAGGATGCTTTTTTATGAAAGAAACCGTTTTTGAATATCGGGTGTAGGCATCATACAGGATGTTTTTTGCCCAAACCATTTGTAGCGGTTTTTCGCAATCAGCTGATAAAACCAATCACGGATTGGGCGCGGAATGGCAAGAAGGATAGAGCTCCATCTGTATATCCCTTTTAAATGCCGCGTGGCTTTTAAAATGCCTGTCGACTTTGTATAAAGAGTGCCTTCCTCAATATAAATAAATGAATTGAACTCATCTAAAGGCAAACCATGTTCTTGTAAAATTCGCTGTCCTGTATCTGATTGTAAAGAAGCAAACATCATCCGCTCATTCGGATCGCGCTTAATCACAAACTGAACAGCGCCGCTGCATACGTTGCAGACACCGTCAAATAAAATTAAATGGGGTGGATGTGTTGAATGCATCGCAATCAAACCTCCTGTTTATCTGGCGTATTGCATCGTATTTTTCCAAATACGTAAGTGCGGGCTTGAGCTATAAATGGATTCAACCGTTCCTCTATCTCTTCCGACCCATACACCCATTGTGTATTGATCCGTCAGCCCAACAAACCAAATGTCTTTGTAGTCATTGGATGTCCCCGTTTTACCACCGATGTAAGGGGAATTGAAATTCGCTTTTTTCCCTGTTCCACTTTTCACAACGGAGGTAAGCAGTTTGCGCATCGTTTCATTTGTACGCTGAGAATACACTTGCTTCGGCGATTCCTTCCATTTGTAAAGGGTTTTGCCGTTTAAGTCTGTCACCTTTGTGATTGAATGACTTTGCGTGTAGGCACCTTGATTGCCAAAGACGGTATACGCATCTGTTATTTCTAGCGGTGAGAAGCCTTTCGTAAATCCTCCAAGTGCAGAAGGAAGGCGATAATCATCCGCTACAATATGTTCGAATGAGAACTTCTCTAAATAGCTGAAGCCTTTTTTGACACCGACTGTATCCAGCATTCGGATTGCAGGGGTATTGTAAGAATTCTTAAAAGCTGTTTCAAGTGTGACCGTTCCATACGTTTTATGATTATAGTTCTGCGGACAGTATCCGCTGCTGCAAAATTTGCCGGCACTGATGGTGCTTGAAGCCGTTGCCCCGGTTTGATCAATATAAGGACCATAGTCTAAAAGCGGCTTAATCGCAGAACCGGGCTGTCTTTGCGCTTGATAGGCGTAGTTGAAATCAAACTTTTTGTAGTTTTTCCCGCCAGCAAGTGCAACAATTTGATGGGTTTCATGGTTAATGACTGCTGATCCGCCTTCCACACCTTGATAAGGCAATTGAGCATTGAGCTGATAGACCGCTCTTTGCTGTAAGGAAGGATCAAGTGCTGTATAAATCTTCACGCCATCCTGGAGCAGGGCACTGACCTTTTCAGATAATTCTTTTTGAATGGCTTTTTTCGCTCCTGCTGTTTTGGCCTTCTTCAATCGTTTTGTAAAGCCTTCCTGATCAGACACAAGATCGGTAAATTCCTCATTGGCATATGTCACATAGTCAGGGTAAAGATTTTTCTTTTCACTTAAGGACAGGCTGATTTTTTCTTTGACGGCTTTTTTGTATTGCTTCTTGGTGATGACGCCATCTTTTTTCAAAATACCGAGCAGCCGTTCTTGGCGTTTCTTTGTGTGTTTGAATTGTTTCAATGGGTCATACAGCGTTGGGTTGTTTGGAATAGCAGAGATAAATGCCATCTGTGCCAGCGACAAAGAACTAAGCGGCTTATCAAAATAGTAATTAGCCGCAGAACCCACACCGTAAACACCATTACTGAAATAAATCGTATTTAAATAGCTTTCGAGAATTTCATCTTTAGTGAATTTACGCTCTAGTTCATAGGAATAGAGCAGCTCTGTAAACTTTCGGCTGAACGAACGTTCATGGCTTAAATATAAGTTGCGGGATAACTGCTGTGTGATGGTACTGGCTCCTTGGCTAATGCCATGGTTTTTGACATTTGCGGCAAGGGCGCGAACAACTCCCATAAAGTCAATGCCTTTATGGTCATAAAAGTTGCGGTCCTCTGAGCGGAGGAACAGCTCCTTCACAGGATCAGGGATTTTATCGTATTTCACGAAAACTCGGTTCTCATCGTTCGATACGATCTCGGAGATAAGAGAACCATCCCGATCATACATATAACTGTTTTGGGAAAAATCTATCTTTTCCAGCTTGATTTTTTGATCAAGCACTTCGTTAACAGGCTTTACACTTGCAGCTTCTTCCTTTGATAGATAAAAAGTCAGAACAAATAGTGGGATGAGGGCAGCAAGTAATAACCAACCAATGATTGCACGAAACATGAGGTCACTCACTTTCTTCAGATTTCTAGCCATATCGTACCATTCTTTTGCGAATACGAGAAGGTTATTTTTAGAAAAGAACGGGCGTGAAGTCTAGTAGAGAAGGCATCTAGACATGAAAAAAGAGTATTTGATGATGGATCAGACACTCCTTTCTTTTGCCTTTGAGTGTGAGCGAACCACCCATAAAAATAACGCGCCAAAAAGAAAAATGACGGCGGTCACATAAAAGACAGCTGGAATCCCGTAATGGCTCGCTACAATGCCGCCAATGACTGGACCGACGACATTCCCGAGAAATCGGAAGCTGACATTGTATCCGAGCACTTCCCCTTGCATGGAGGCAGGTGCTTTGATTCGAATATACGCCGTCGTACACGGAATAATCCCGCCTAGTGCCATCCCGTACAGAAAACGGAAAATGACTAACATCACGTAGGAATCCGCCATTGCTTGCGGGATGAATAAAATAGAGGAGAGGATGAGAAGGGCAAGCAGCACCTTATCGTGTCCGATTCGATCTCCAAGATCTCCCCATTTTCGCGTAAACAGCAAATTTCCAAGTCCTGTTGCAGAAAACGCCAGTCCTGCATAAAAGGCGAGATTGACTGGGCCATGCAAATCATGAATGTATAAAGCTAAAAGTGGCTGAATACTAAAGTTCCCCACTTGCGTAATAAACGTTAAAAGCATCGTGACCACAAGCAAAGGCTGTTTGAAAATATGAACGATGACATCTTTTCGTGAGTAAGAAACGCGCTTTGCTTCTTTTGACCGAATCGGCTGTTCCTTCACACCGAAGATAATGACAATAGCAGACACATAAATGACAGCGGCTGTTAAGAAAAACGTATAAATGAAGCCAACGCTGTCTGCCATGAGTCCGCCCATTAATGGACCGAACAATCCTCCGGCGACATTACTCATCTGCATGGTTCCTAATGTTTTACCGGCAGTTGCCTTTTCAGTCTGAGCAGAAATCAGCGCCATTGAAGTAGAGATAAAGCCTGTTACAAGCCCCATGAAGAGCCGCAGTGCGAATAGCTGATAAACGGTTTGAACAAGCCCCATTAATAGAATACTTGTGGCAATCCCAATGCCGTTAATCAGCAAAATCTTTTTATAGCCGTGCCTGTCACCAATCCGTCCCCAAATTGGAGAAATCAGAAAGGCCGTTAAAAACGTGACCCCAAAGACATAGCCGCTCCATCTTTGGACAAATTCATTCGAATAGCTGCTATCAAGAGATTCTATGTAAAGTGATAAAAAAGGGACGATCATTGTAATGCTGGCAGATACAAAAAAGTTCACAAACCACATGATGTACAAGTTTTTTTTCCTGTTTGTGATAGAGACCACCTTCTTTATTTATTTCGTGTTCCTTAATAATTATAAAGGAAAATAAACGATCTTTCATCTGATGAATAGGTTGGGCATAGTGAATCTGCATTATTTTCAAGAAAATGAAGTGATTTCAAGATCCGTCTTAATATAATGATATCAGGATGAAAAACAGACGAGAAAGTGGGGTGAGACTGGTGGAACAGAAGACGCTGCTTGTGGTCGATTTTGAATTTACGATGCCTGATGGAAAATATCATCCGCAAAATTTTTTCCCTGAAATTATTGAGGCTGGGGTAGTGAAAGCAACAAGTGAAACGATCATAGACACCTTCTCAAGCTACGTCAAACCGAAAAAGTTCCCAAAGCTGACAAAGCGTTGTAAAACTTTTCTCGGAATTACGCAGCAGGATGTAGAGAGCGGGATTTCATTTGAGGCGTTGATCGAGAAGCTCGTGTCACTTGATGGGGGTGAAGACTGTGAAATTATCACGTGGGGAAATATGGACATGAAGGTATTGAAGCAAAACTGTATGCTCAATCACATTGCCTTTCCTTTTAAAGGAAAGCTGCGGGACCTCGCTTTTGAATATAAAACCTTTTTTGGTGATAGAACACTTACAGGGCTGCGAAAAGCAGCAAAGGAGTACGGCAGTGAAGGGGCTGGTAAGCATCATAAAGCACTCGATGATGCCATGACCACTTATCAGCTGTTAACCCTTTTTGAAAAAGACAGAGCCTATGTGGAAAATCCGCAAACAACCAAAATTGGTGAACTCATCGATTTCTCTCACTTTTTTGATTCGACTGATTAGCGGGCGTCTTCTGGAAAATAATCTTTTTCAAGAGAAGATAGGCACGCTCTTGATTTTTCAGCCCATTTGGAATCATCCGCACTAAGCGCTTTTTTCAATTTGTCTACGGCTTCTTTCAGTGACAATTGATAATCGGGTATGTTGTCATCGTAAGGCTTCACCATATGATGAGGGATATTCGTCTGTTCTCTATGGGCCAAAGCTCGCCTCTCCTGAAAAAAAGGCACGTCTGCTTCTTTAGGATGATGCAAGTCGCCTTGAGTGGGATGTGTCAGAACCGCTTTTACTTGAACGAGATAGGTCGATGGTTTAACTGCGGTCACTTCCCCAACGTAAACACCTGTTTTGTAAAAACCTTTCACAACTTGTCCAATTTGAATGTCTGTCATGTGAAATTCCTCCATTTCCTTCTCGCGGGAAGGTATTTCCTTTCTTTTAGCCAATATAGTGAAGTAAACGAGCAAAAGGGGGGAATGGCGAATGATGTCGTTCATCGCACTCTTTCTACTGTATTTTCCTGAAGATAAAAGGGAGTACATCCCAGCGGCAATCACCACGGTGCTTTTCTTTATTGCTGCATTTATTTGCTTTCGTCTGATCGTTCGTGCGTCTAAGAAGCAGGAGCAGATAGACGAAAAAAGGACAAAAAAAATGGATTGATCATTTTCTCCTTGTGTCTTCAGGAAACTTCACGGTGACTGTTGTACCAGACTGCAGCGAGCTTTTGAAACGAATGGTTCCATGGTGATTTTCTATGATAGAAAAAGTCACTGTCAGCCCAAGTCCAGTCCCTTTATTTTTCAAGGTGTAATATGGTTCGCCAAGCTTTTTCATTTGGCTTTCTGTCATGCCTACACCGTTATCAACGAAATAAAGGCATATTTTATGATTTTCTTTTGAAGCAAAAAGTTCAATTTTCCCTTCGTGATCGGGGGCTGCTTCAATCGCATTTTTGATTAAATTAATCATGACTTGTTTGATCTTCGTTTCATCACCTTGAATGTATAAGTCTGGTTCAATGGATTGATGAATCGTGACCGATTTAAAATTCGCATAGGATGTCATCAGTGATGCACATTCCTCAAGTAATTTAGACAGATTGAGAGATTCAATTTGATAATAGTTTTGTTTTGCAATATCAAGATAACTTGTAATAATGTCCTGCGCGCGATCTAACTCGGACAGAACGAGGTTTTTATAATCTTTATTGGTCGACGGTTCTTTTGCATTGTCACTAGAAAAAAGCAATTGAATAAACCCTCTCACAACTGTAAGCGGATTGCGTACTTCATGGGCGACACTTGCAGCGAGTTCACTCACAATGGTCAGTTTTTCTGACTGGACGAGCTGTGTTCTCATTTGCGCATTTTCTTTGACGAATTCAATGGAATAGATACTTAGCACAAGAAAGAATATGTAGTAAAGAGTTGAGAAAAATAACTCAAGGAACTTTTGCTGCATAATAAAAGCTGGGCTATATTCCATTAAGCTGACCACAAACAGTCCAATGTAAATGAAGATTCCTTTGGATAGACCAATGAGTACTCCGTATAACAGCTTTTTCATCTTCGAATATTGACGCCATTTCTTGTAGAACAGGAAAGGGATGAAAAAGTAAATCGGTACAACGATGAGTCCAACCCATAAGAAAGAGCCATACATCACGAATTTGACAATGGAGCTAAACAAGATAGCGACGATTCCAGCAGTATACCCTCCGTATAAAATGGCAAGTACAAGGGGAATCGATTGAAGCCCAGTCTGCAAATCTAAAATCGAACCAACTGGATACATAATACATAGTGCTGAAGAGATGGATGCAAATATTGTGATGAGCAGTTTATTCCTTTTTGGGAAATGAGCAGGGGTCCGGCTTAGCCATAGCGCATGATATAAAAAGATTGGAAATAGAATAAAAGATACATGGAGCAGAAAATCCTTGAACATTTCCATTTAAATGCTCTCCTCGTAAATAATTGTCATTCCTCTCATTATATCATTTCATGTACAAAGTAGATATGATAAAAGAAGGGTTTTTTTCTTTAAAAAGAACACCCGCTAGGATGTTCTTTTGTATAACTGGTCTTATGTGGCTGATAGAGTGAACGCTTGATGAAGGCGTTTTAAACCTTCTTTCACCGTTAGTGCAGGACAGCCGAGATTCATCCGAATAAAGCCGTCTCCTTCATGCCCATAAACATGTCCAAGCTCTAGTATGACTTTCCCCTTTTTCAGCAAATTCCGTTTCAATTCCGCTTGAGTCAATTGATAATCACGAATGTCCAGCCACAATAAATAAGAAGCATCTGGTTTCATATAACGCATATTCGGAAGATGTTCGTCAATATAGTCCATCGCAATCTTCATATTGTTTTCGAGATAAAGAACAAGTGAATCAAGCCATTCATCTCCCAGGCGATATGCCGCTTCCATCGCAGGAATGGCAAATGCATTCAGTTTGGCCAGCCCGTTTCTTTGCAATTCATTGGTAAAAAGGGTTCTTTTTTCTTCATCAGAAATGATAATGGCAGATGCCTGAAGCCCAGCTAAATTAAATGTTTTACTCGGCGCAATACAGGTCACTGTGATATTTGCTATGTTGTCAGAAAGACTAGCGAAAGGCACATGCGGCTTCCCGGAAAGCATCAGATCAGAATGAATCTCATCTGAAACGACTGTGACACCATGCTGCACACATAAGTCTCCCACTCGTTTTAATTCGTCTTTTGACCACGCTCTCCCAGAAGGATTATGCGGATGACAAAGGAACATCAGCTTCGCTTGTGGTCTGCTCAGTTTTTTCTCTAAATCATCAAAATCCATCATGTAGCGGCTGTTTTCTATTTTTAAAGGATTGGTTGAGACAGTACGTCCATTTCTTTCAATCATTTGATAAAAAGGCGTATACACTGGAGACTGAATGACCACTTCATCATTCGGTGCTGTAAAGGCTTGGACAGCAAAACTAAGTGCCGTCACGATACCTGGTGTGAAGGTGACAGCATCTGTCTGAATCGTCCATCCATGTCTTCTTTTGAGCCAGTCAGCCACTGCCTGCTGCGTATCCTGATCCTGAAATGCATAGCCAAATACGCCGTGATCTAATCGTTCTTTTAATGCATCAAGGACGACCTGGGGCGCTTTAAAATCCATATCTGCCACCCACATCGGCAGTGCATCTGTTGTAAGGAACAAAGACTCTGCTTGATCCCATTTCACTGATTTTGAACCTTTACGTATGATCTGTTCGTCGAAATTCATGAAAACCACCTCTAGCCGTTTTTCAACCATTGTTGGTTGTGCTAAAATAAACATCACAAAATTTATTATAAGCGGTGATACCCATGAAAGATAGTCAAGCTGTAGAAGAGATGATTCAATTCATTAAGGCATGGGACCCTTTTCATTATGGAGAGGACTTTTATGAAACGGAGCCTGCTGACGTCATCAGTGCATTATACGACGCAGAGAACCCGTTATCTTTAGCAAAAGAGATTCAAGCCATTTACCACCACTCATTTGAGCAGCTTCTTCCGATAGAGAGCTGTCAAGATATAGCGAATCAGCTTTTTGTCATAAGAGACAGCAGCTCCTGCTCACGCTAAGACAGGCTGAAATTGCCGATTTGATCAGACACAAAGATCGGATTTTCCTCAGGAATGAGGTGCCCGGTTTTTTTTAATGCAAGTAAGGTCGAGTGCGGCAAATCTTTGTGCAGTCTTTCGCCTACTTGAATGGGAACGATCCGATCTTCCTTGCCCCAAATGAGCAGCACGGGTGTCTCCATTTTCTTTAGGACATCTGACGTCAAATCACCTTCTCGGTGCCGCACCAAACGTAAAAGACCTCTAAAGATTTTATCATCAGAAAAAGGCTTTAAATATCCGTCCACCATCTCTTGATCAATAATCGAATGATCATGCACAACAGCGGTTAAATTTTTCATAATGCCTTGCTTTAAAAGCTGTCTTTTTAGAAATAGATAAAAATAAGGAATATACGTGCTGTAAACATGCGATCTTTTGGACTTATTCAAATACCCTGAGCTGCATAAAAGTACCGCCTTTTCAAATAGGTCTGGGCGTTCAGAGGCAGCGTATAAGGCAATTTGTCCGCCCATTGAATGCCCGACTAGAATCGCATGCTGAATCTGCAAGTAACCGGCTAGTTCAATAATGATTTTGCCCATGTTGCGATAGCTGTAGATAAAGGTATTCGACTTCTCGGACTGCCCAAATGGAGGCAGATCGATCGCAATTAAATTGAAATCTTGTTTCAGAAGCGGGATGAGCTTTCGATAGCTGAAAGTAGAAGAGAAGAGGCCGTGAATTAAGATCAATGTCTTCTTTCCCACATTTGGATAGTGCTCGTAATAGATATTTAAACCGAATTTACTTTTCATATAAGCGGGCTGAACAATGTCCACATTCATCACTCCGTTACTTGATACTCACTCTCTGTTAGGTGACTGTATTGTACCCTAAAAAGTGGATTTTAAGCTACGATTAGAATCTTTTCCCTGCTTAGCATAATGGGAAAAACGTGCTATAATGTTCAGAAGCTTTTTTAAAACTAGCTTTTACAATCAGAGGTGTGAAATCAAATGAAACTAACAGAAAAAGAAACTGAAATATTAGAGATTTTAGATGAAAACAGCCGCGCCGATTTAAACACAATTGCGAAAATGGCAGGTGTGACAACAGAAGAAGCCGAAGCCATTATTCAAAAACTTGAAGATCAAAAAATCATTATTGATTATTCGACCATGATTGACTGGCGTAAAGTGGATGGTCACGAAGGCGTCACAGCCATGATTGATGTGAAAGTGACACCGAAAAGAGGTGTCGGATTTGATGAAATTGCTGAACGCATTTACAGGTTTCAGGAAGTGGAGTCCGTATATTTAATGTCAGGTGTATATGATCTTTCTGTTGTGATCCGCGGGAGATCCATGTCTGACATTGCCCGCTTCGTATCTGAAAAATTATCGACACTTGATTCCGTTGTTTCAACAACTACCCACTTCATTTTGAAAAGATATAAACATGATGGGAAAGTGTTTGAAACAGGAGACGATGACAAAAGAATCGTGGTGTCTCCTTAAATGAAAAAGTCTTATTTATCTGAAACGGTACAAAGCATTCAGCCGTCAGGTATTCGGAAATTTTTTGATCTCGCAGCCACAATGGAAGGGGTTATCTCCCTCGGTGTCGGCGAACCAGATTTCGTGACAGCTTGGAATGTCAGAGAAGCAAGCATTATGTCATTAGAACAAGGGCTTACCTCTTATACGGCGAATGCAGGTCTGTTATCTTTGCGAAAAGAACTGAGCCACTATTTATATAAGCGGTTTCACATCGATTATAGTCCTGAAGAAGAACTCATTATTACAGTAGGCGGAAGCCAGGCTCTCGATTTGGCCTTTCGCGCAATTTTAAACGGCGGCGATGAAGTGATCATTCCAGAGCCTTGTTTTGTAGCATACGGGGCACTTACGACACTTGCAGGCGGAGTACCTGTCTATTTAAGTACATCGGCTGAAAAAGATTTCAAAGCAGATTCTGCTGATCTTCGCAAGAAGCTGACGCCGAAGACAAAAGCCATTTTACTGTGCTCTCCATCAAATCCAACAGGATCTGTTTACTCAAAGGAAGAGCTCGAGGATATTGCCCAATTTGCAAAAGAGCATGACCTTTTAATCATCACTGATGAAATTTATGCAGAGCTGACGTACGATGAAGCTTTTACAAGCGTTGCGGCGATTCAAGAGATGAAGGAAAGAACGATCTTGATTTCAGGCTTTTCAAAAGGGTTTGCCATGACAGGCTGGCGCTTAGGATATGTGGCAGCACCACCTGTCCTGCGCGATGCCATGCTGAAAATACATCAATATTCTATGATGTGTGCTCCGGCTATGGCACAATATGCGGCAGAAGAAGCACTGAAAAATGGACTTGAAGATGTAGAGAAAATGAAGAAAAGCTACAGAAGGCGCCGTAATTTGTTTGTTGGCTCCCTCAATGAACTAGGACTGACATGTCATCAGCCAAACGGAGCGTTTTACGCTTTCCCATCCATTAAAAGCACGGGCATGACTTCAGAACAATTTGCTGAGGAACTGCTGCTAAGCGAAAAAGTAGCAGTTGTCCCTGGAAATGTATTCGGTCCGAGCGGTGAAGGTCATATTCGCTGTTCATATGCTTCGTCACTCGACCATCTTCAGGAATCACTGTCAAGAATCCAGCGCTTCTTGCAGGATAGACAAGTGAAAAAAGAAGCACCGGTCATTTTAAAATAAAAAAAGGCATCAATCCATATGGACTCATGCCTCTCAAATTAGGGGGAATACTAGAAAGCATTCTTGTTTTCAGGTATTCCCCCTTTTGATATCATCTAAACCCTTTTAAAAAATATTTTGCGTAACTGACCGTTCTATGATATAGTTTTTAATTGCGTATAAACGAATATTAAAACATTTATTTAGGAGTTGTTATCATGGCGACAAAGTTTGAAGTAGGCAGTGTTTACACTGGTAAAGTAACAGGATTACAAGCGTATGGTGCGTTTGTTGCATTAGATGAAGAAACTCAAGGACTTGTGCATATTTCTGAAGTAACGCATGGCTTCGTAAAAGACATCAACGAGCATCTTTCAATTGGTGACGAAGTTCAAGTGAAAGTTCTTTCTGTTGATGAAAAAGCTGGTAAAATCAGCCTTTCTATCCGTGCTACACAAGAAGCACCTGAAAGAAAAGAAAGCAAACCAAAGAAACAAAGACCACAGCAAGTGAAAGAAGAAGCTGCTACGCCACAAGGTTTCAATACACTTAAAGATAAACTTGAAGAGTGGATTGAGCAATCTAACCGTAAAGACTTAATCAAGAAATAAAAAAGCACCGCTTCAAACGGTGCCTCAGGCTGCCTTATGTGGGCAGCCTTTTTATGTCTTTTTGTTTAGCGAACCTCTGGATTCGGCTCGTCACGGACAGCTCCTTCACTTGGCTTGAACAATAGACCAAGATTGACAAGACCTGCAATTCCAACAAGACCATAAATAATACGTGATAATGCAGAACCTTGACCGCCAAAGATCGCTGCTACTAAGTCAAATTGAAAAAAGCCGATTAGTCCCCAGTTAATAGCACCAATAATCGTGAGCACGAGGGCAATACGCTGAATAGCACTCATCGTGATTCCTCCTTTCGCTACAGCATCAATACATTTATATTTTGCAGATTTTCAGCCAAACTATGCGTAAGAAAATGGATTAAAGCAAATTACTTTACTTTTGGAATGAATGAGGCGCATAATGTAGCGCGAGGAGGAGATCACATGGATCGATTTACTTATTGGAACCCAACGAAATTAATGTTTGGAAAGGGAGAAGTTTCAGCCCTTTCAGATGAACTCAAACACTACGGAAAAAACGTATTGCTCGTATATGGTGGAGGCAGTATTAAACGAAACGGCCTTTATGATCAAGTTGTCAGCATTTTAAAAGAATCAGGAGCTGCAATCACTGAACTTGCTGGGGTTGAGCCGAACCCGCGCTTAACAACGGTAAGAAAAGGGGTTGAGCTTTGCAAAGAGAACCAAGTTGATTTTATTTTGGCAGTCGGCGGCGGAAGTGTCATTGATGCAACGAAAGCGATCGCAGCTGGTGCGAAGTACGATGGAGATGCTTGGGATATCGTCACTCGAAAGCATGTCCCAATGGAAGCCATCCCATTCGGTACTGTTTTAACACTTGCCGCAACAGGCTCTGAAATGAACTCTGGATCCGTCATCACAAACTGGGAAACAAATGAGAAATATGGCTGGAGCAGTCCAGCAGTCTTCCCTAAATTCTCTATTCTTGATCCGGTAAACACATTCTCTGTTCCGAAAAATCATACGATTTATGGAATGGTCGACATGATGTCACACGTGTTTGAACAATATTTCCATCACACTGAAAATACACCTTATCAAGATCGTATGTGTGAAGGACTTCTACGTACCGTCATTGAAACGGCACCGAAGTTGATCAACGATCTAGAGAACTATGAGCTGCGTGAAACCATCTTATTCACTGGTACAATTGCGCTAAATGGAATGCTTTCAATGGGTGCACGTGGTGACTGGGCATCTCACAATATTGAGCATGCAGTATCTGCTGTCTATGATATTCCTCATGCAGGCGGACTTGCGATCTTGTTCCCGAACTGGATGAAGCATGTCATTCAAGAAAACCCAGCCCGCTTTAAGCAATTAGCGGTGCGCGTATTCGATGTGGACCCTAATGGCAAAACAGACGAAGAAGTAGGCTTAGACGGTATCGAAAAACTGTCTGCTTTCTGGACGAGCCTAGGTGCACCAAGCCGTTTAGCTGATTATGATATCAACGATGAGAAAATTGATTTAATTGCTGACCGTGCAATGGCACGCGGTGAATTTGGTCAATTTAAAAAGCTAAACAAAGAAGATGTCCTAGCCATTTTGAACGCTTCTTTATAATTGAACAACAAAAGATAGCTGCTTACGAGCAGTTATCTCAGCGTGTAGACAAACCCTCGCATTCGTTGTCAGTCCTGCGCGCTGGTGCTCACGAATGTCAAATTCGCTCCGCGCCAGTGCTCGTTCTTCCTAGACTGCAAAGGTTTTCTATCACGCTGAAAAGAAGACAAAGGACTAAAATAAACTTCATTTTAGCCCTTTGTCAACAATCTAAGATAGCTGCTTTCGAGCAGTTATCTTTTTTGAGTTCAACGTGTACATATGTTACAGTAGTCTTTCATGTTTTTGGATATATTCGTCGTAAGGAGATGTTGTAATAGATGGAGAACTTTATTTACTATAATCCAACGAAATTAATGTTTGGAAAAGGACAACTAGAAGGACTCAAAAGCGAACTCGCTCGTTATGGGAAACGAGTGTTACTTGTATATGGCGGAGGCAGCATTAAGAAAAATGGTCTTTATGACAATGTCATCAGCGCGTTAAATGAAGCAGAAGCTGAAGTATTTGAGCTGTCTGGCGTTGAACCGAACCCTCGCCTCACAACAGTGAAAAAGGGAATCGACATCTGCCAAAAGGAAAAAATGGATTTCTTATTAGCAGTTGGCGGCGGAAGTGTCATCGACTGTACAAAAGCGATTGCAGCTGGAGCAGAGTATGAAGGTGATGTTTGGGATATTATCTCAAAGAAAACAACCGCTCAAAAAGCATTGCCGTTTGGCACAGTGCTGACGCTTGCGGCGACAGGTTCAGAAATGAACCCAGACTCTGTGATCACAAACTGGGAAACGAATGAAAAATATGTGTGGGGCAGTTCAGTCACTCACCCTGCCTTTTCTATTCTAGACCCTGAGCATACGTATTCTGTGCCAGAAAACCAGACTGTTTATGGAATGGTCGATATGATGAGCCATGTCTTCGAGCAATACTTCCATAATGTAAAAAACACGCCTTTACAGGATCGGATGTGTTTTGCTGTTCTTCAAACGGTGATCGAGACAGCACCAAAACTGCTTGAAGACTTACAAAACTATGAGCATCGCGAAACCATTCTTTATGCAGGAACCATTGCTTTAAATGGTACGCTGCAAATGGGCTACTTTGGCGACTGGGCGTCTCATACGATTGAGCATGCTGTATCGGCTGTTTATGACATTCCGCATGCAGGTGGACTTGCGATCCTCTTCCCAAATTGGATGCGCCATACACTCGATCATAATGTGGAGCGTTTTAAACATCTCATGCTGAGCATGTTTGACATCGAGACAGAAGGAAAATCAGATCGTGACATCGCATTAGAAGGAATCGATAAGCTGTCAGCCTTCTGGACAAGCCTGGGTGCACCAAGCCGTTTAGCAGATTATGACATTGGTGAAGATCAACTAGACACAATTGCCGACATTGCGGCGAAAGAAATGGAATACGGTGGTTTTGGTAACTTTATGAAATTAAACCGTGATGACATTCTATCTATTTTGAAAGCCTCTTTGTAATTCGGATTGCCGCTTCTCTTCACGAGCAGCGGCTTTTTGCTGCACCAGTGACGATCACTTGATTTCAATAGCTAGTTCCGCTAAAGTGAAAGGGACAGAACTAACGTAATGGAGGGCTTACAAGCGATGACACATATTCAATTTGACTACTCGAAAGCGTTACCTTTCTTTCAAGAACATGAGCTTACATATTTAAAAGATTTTGTGAAGGTGGCCCATCATAATATTCATGAGCAAACGGGTGCAGGCAGTGATTATTTAGGCTGGGTTGACTTGCCTAAGCAATATGATCGCGAAGAATTTGCCCGTATTAAAAAAAGTGCAGAAAAGATTAAGTCTGATTCTGATGTTTTACTCGTTGTCGGAATCGGCGGCTCTTATCTTGGCGCACGTGCGGCGATTGAATTTTTGAACCATTCTTTCTATAACAGTTTACCAAAAGGCAAACGCAAGACACCGCAAATCATTTTCATTGGAAACAACATCAGTTCTTCTTATTTAACAGATGTGATGGATCTGCTGGAAGATGCAGATTTCTCCATTAACGTGATTTCAAAATCTGGAACAACAACAGAGCCAGCCATTGCGTTCCGCATCTTTAAAAAGCTCCTCATTGAGAAATATGGTGCTGAAGAAGCGAAAAAACGTATTTATGCGACAACTGACAAAGCGCGCGGGGCACTCAAAACATTAGCAAACGAAGAAGGCTATGAATCATTTATCATCCCTGATGATGTAGGTGGGCGTTATTCCGTTTTAACGGCAGTTGGTCTATTGCCAATCGCTGTGAGTGGAGCAGACATTGATCAAATGATGGAAGGTGCTGCGAAAGCAAGCGAAGACTTCGCTTCATCTGAGCTGTCAGAAAATGCGGCTTATCAATATGCTGTAGTCCGTAATGTCCTTTACAATAAAGGCAGAACAATTGAAATGCTGATTAACTATGAGCCAGGCCTACAATATTTCGCAGAATGGTGGAAGCAATTATTCGGCGAAAGTGAAGGGAAAGATGAAAAAGGGATCTATCCTTCATCTGCCAACTTCTCAACCGATCTTCATTCACTTGGTCAATATGTGCAAGAGGGAAGAAGAGACTTGTTTGAAACAATCGTGAATGTAGACAAGCCTCGACATGAGCTTGTGATTGAAGCAGAACAACAAGACCTTGATGGCTTAAACTATCTAGCAGGAAAAACGGTCGATTTCGTCAATAAAAAAGCATTTGAAGGGACAATGCTTGCCCATACTGATGGGAAAGTACCGAACCTGATTGTCACCATTCCTGAGATGGATGCTTATACATTCGGATATCTCGTGTACTTCTTCGAGAAAGCATGTGCGATGTCTGGTTATTTACTAGGCGTCAACCCATTCGATCAGCCTGGTGTAGAAGCTTATAAAGTGAATATGTTTGCTTTATTAGGAAAACCGGGCTTCGAAGAGAAAAAGGCAGAGCTTGAAAGCCGTCTAAAACAATCATAAGAACGACAAGGGACACCTTTTGATAAAGGTGTGCCTTTTTTGTTTTCTTATGGTTCATGTGCAAGCTTCCCCATGTTTTGTACATAGAATAATGAGTGGAGGAGAGTGAAGAATCGATGAGAACGAATCATATTTATATTCACGATATTTCTGGTCAGGCGATCGTCAACTTTGGCAATGTTGGACGCATTTGTCCGATGAGTGCTGTGAAGGATACAGAAGGTGCTGGCAGTGCGAATGAGACCAATCAATCTTTCAATCAAAGCTTATTCGATGCCGCTTTTACAAGCAATGTGCAAATGACGAAAGGAAGATGCATGAATTCCTCTCTTTAACGAACCCTAAGCAAAAAGGAGGGTTTCGTATGATTCATGTACCATCCAGGCTGACTGGTGAAAGCTTTTCACTATACCATTTGGAAGAAACCATGAAGCCGCTCGGCTACGTCATTAATGGCAATTGGGATTATGATCACGGGTATTTTGATTATAAAATTGATAACCGTGATGGCTATACCTTTCTCAGAGTTCCTTTTACAGCCGAGAAAGGACAGCTGGATCAGCCAGGTGTTGTGGTGAAAGTGGGACATCCATTTCTCTTAAAGCATGTATATCAAGACAAATTAGATGACCATGCGATGGTTGGAAATGTGGGAGCATCTTTTAACCAATTCCAAGAACCAAAAGAGAAAGATGGAGATGTGTCTAAAGCTTATACCGAAGTTGGCTTTTCACTCGTCAAGGAATTAGAAGATGGACTGCTTTAAAGGCTGATCAGCTCATCCTCTGGATGAAGCTCATATCCAAAGGGAGGATTCATCATGGGTCCTTCTTTTTTTTGTACGCCTACGATGATCACATGATGCTCTAGAAAGTGATGGAGCACTGTTAGGAACGTTTCTCCCGCTAATGAAGCTGGTACAGGAATGATGGTGACATGTTTATGCAGTGTCATATTTCGTTTTTTCTTTAACGTCATGAGCTGTTCCTTTAAAAGAAAATGTTCGACCATTAAATGATTCACAGCATCAGATGTATGGATGACTTGATTGGCTCCGGCACGCTCGGCATTTTTCACGTAACGATCTGTTAAGATCTCAATTAGGCAGTATAACGAAGGATTTAATCCTTTTGCTGCGAGCAATGTTAAGACACTCTGCATATCGGCTGTCACTTCATTTTCATGCTGATCTGCGGTAATCATGAGTGTATCTGCGCCTGTAATATTGGCTTTGCGAAGTGTGACATCTTCCGTACCATGTCCTTTAATAAAATGAACATTTTCTAAAAGAGGCCCTTCCTTCAAGGAGTCATCAATCAGTACAATCGGCATGGCTGGATCAATCGTTTGAAACGATTGAAGCAGTTTGTTGGTTTTCTCATTCCAGCCGACGATAATCAGGTGCCCTTTCCCCTTAAAAGTAACTTTCCCCTCTACATAATGGTGCTGCTTGCTGAACACAGCGGCAGCAAGCGTGGCGAAGTAAGCTGTGACAAAGCTTGCACCGATAAAAATCAGAGCCATACCAGCCACTTGTCCAGGCATGGTTTGCGGCACAAAATCACCGTATCCAACAGTAGAGATTGTAATGAGCGCCCACCAGATCCCATCAAAGATCGTATGGTACTGCTTTGGTTCAAGTAAGACGATTAATTGACCAAAAAAGAGAAGTATGAAACAAATGATGATGGCAATGCGAAGATAAAGAGGCCACCTTAGCCAAGCGATAAAGATACGGTTTGATTTCATCGGACTCTTCCTTTCAGGAGACTGCTAATGTCAGTATGCCCGATTGAGGAACATTTTTTCATCTTCGTCATGTATTGAAATAGATCCCATATCTTAAAATAAGAGAGGAGAAGGAGGGAATTCGAATGTCGTTCGTTCAAAAGACCGTACTTCTTTTTATCGGCGCACACTTTTTGTCATCTGCTGTGATCTTGCTTGTGTTTGACTTAAATGCTGTGAATCATTTCATGAATGATTTCTCGTGGCTGCGTTTTTTTCAAGACCTATACGGAACGGTGACCTTTTATACAGCATGCTTAGGTGTGTTCTTCTTTTTCATTGGCGCGGTCCTCCCCCTTAAAAAGACCTAGTGCTTTTTGCTGTACACGTTACATAAAAGTCATTAAAATTGTAAATAAATATATAAAATAAAAAGGAAGCTGATGAGCATGCTGTTTTTTTATTTTTTAACATTTGCCGCATTGGGATTGTCATTTTGGGCACAATTTAAAGTGAAGAATAATTTTGAAAAGTATTCAAAGGTCGAGGCAGCCAGTATGAAAACAGGCGCTGAAACCGCTCGATATATTTTAGATCGCAACGGGTTATACGACGTGCCTGTTGAACCGGTAAGAGGAACTTTGACTGATCATTACGACCCGACGCAGCGTGTGGTTCGTTTATCTGAACCAGTGTACTACGGCCATTCGATTTCGGCCATTTCAGTCGCATCACACGAGGTTGGACATGCCTTGCAGCATCAGGAATCTTATGGTGCGCTTGTCTTGAGACATAAGATCTTCCCTGTCGTGAACTTTGCATCTGGTGTTGCCCCGCTTTTATTTCTTGGTGGATTATTGCTCAGCAGCCTTAACTTAATCGGGCTTGGGATCATTTTGTTCTCAGCGGCTGTGTTCTTTCAGCTAGTCACATTGCCTGTCGAGTTTAATGCAAGTTCTCGTGCAAAAGATATCATTGTTTCAGAAGGAATCATTAGAAGCAGTGAAGAAAGAGGCGTGAACAAGGTATTAAATGCTGCAGCTCTAACGTACGTAGCAGCGGCTCTTGTCTCCCTGTTTGAATTGCTTCGTTTTGTAATGATCTTCCTAAATGGCCGTAATGATTAATTGACGCCAGAGGAGGTGAGCCCTTACCAATGTCAGGTAAGGGTTTTTTTGTACATTTTAAACGTATTTTTAGTCATATTACTCATTGCTGCGACAGCATTTTTTGTTGTCACTGAATTTGCGATTGTGAAAATTAGAGGCTCCAAAATCAATCAGCTGATCGAAAGCGGTGATAAGAGAGCCATCCATGTTCAAAAGCTCATTTCAAATCTCGACGAATATTTATCCGCTTGTCAGCTTGGGATTACCATCACAGCATTAGGCTTAGGGTGGTTAGGAGAGCCGACGGTGGAGCATTTCCTGCATCCGCTTTTTGAAAAATTAGAGCTTCATTCCGCATTGACAGACATCTTATCGTTTATCATCGCATTTGTGATCATTACGTTTTTACATGTCGTCGTTGGAGAACTGGCGCCTAAAACGATTGCCATTCAAAAGGCAGAGGCCGTCAGTCTTGTGACAGCAAAACCACTGATTTTTTTCTATAAAGTCATGTACCCGTTTATTAAAGCATTAAATGGGGCTGCGCGAGGCATTGTGAAATTATTTGGTTTTCATTCTGTCAAAGAACATGAAGTGGCGATTAGTGAGGAAGAATTGCGTCTCATTTTATCTGAAAGCTACGAGAAGGGCGAGATCAATCAATCTGAATACAAATATGTGAATAAAATATTTGAATTTGATAACCGAGTGGCGAGAGAGATCATGATTCCTCGCACAGAAATCTCAGCCATCGACATTGAGCAGACGCTTGAGGATATCACGCATTATATGCTGAATGAAAGGTACACACGCTATCCTGTCATCAAAGAAGACAAAGATCACGTGATTGGTGTCATCAACAGCAAAGATGTATTTAAAGCAAGCTTCCTGAATCAAGAGGTTTCCATTGAAGACTTAATGCGTCCGGTGATTCGGGTGATTGAAAGTACCCCTGTTCAAGAATTGCTTATTTTGATGCAAAAGAAACGGATCCATATGTCGATGCTTGTAGACGAATACGGCGGAACAGCGGGACTCGTCACAGTAGAAGACATATTAGAGGAAATTGTGGGAGAGATTCGGGACGAATATGACCAGGATGAGACTCCGCATATTGTCAAAAAAGGGGACTTCCACTATGTGATGGATGGGAAAGCCTTGATTGATGAAGTAAACGATTTATTGGATTTAGCCATTGAGAATGATGATGTCGATACGATTGCTGGCTGGATGATGACGCATAAATTCGATATTGAGATTGGAGATACGATTGAAGCAGAAGGCTGTGAATTTAAAATCTTAGAGGCAGAAGACCATCATATTCGTACCATTGAAATAAAAAAGATCCACTTTTTCTAAAAACCTCGGAGCTCTTGACGAGGTTTTTTTGGTTGGTAAACTTTAGGTGAGGGGATTGTCTGCCTATTGTCAGTGATTTGTTTCACATAAAAAGGGTATGGTTGTATAGAAATGATAAAAAGGAGCAGCTCATATGAAAAAAATCGATTTACAAACAGACAGACGCGATGACATGATAGACGTCACGCACGAAGTCCATCAATATGTCCGGGAAACAGGCATCCAAAACGGAACCGTCATTGTCTATTGTCCACATACGACAGCAGGGATCACTATTAATGAAAATGCGGACCCAGATGTCAAACGAGATATGCTGCGCCGGCTTGACGAAGTCTTTCCGTGGGAACATCCAAAGGATCGGCACATGGAAGGAAATACAGCAGCACACATGAAAGCTAGTTATATGGGCGCATCTCAGCATGTTCTCATCAATCACGGTGATCTTGTGCTTGGAACATGGCAGGGAATATATTTCTGTGAGTTTGACGGGCCAAGGCATCGGCATTTTTATGTTCAGGTGTCATCAAACAAGTGAGATGGGGGAAATAGATGGGGGAATTCACAGCGTTACTTCAAATCAAACATGGGATCATCCAAGCGCCAATGGCAGGAGGTGCCGTGACGCCGCAGCTTGCAGCAGCTGTTTCGCAGTATGGGGGGCTTGGCAGCTTAGCAAGTGGTTATGTGCAGCCTGAAAACATGAGACAGCAGATCAGACAGGTCAAACAGCTCACATCCAGTCCATTTCAGGTCAATGTCTTTGTGCCAGAGCCAATTCCAGATGTAAAAAAAGAGGATGTGGCATTTTGGAAAAAGCGGTTGCCTGTATTACCAAAAACGCATATGATGCCTAGCGAAGAGGAATTATGGGATGATTTTGAACAGAAAATCAACATTCTTCAAGAAGAAGATGTGCCAATCCTTTCATTTACATTCGCCTGTCCAGATGAACAAACGATTCATCGCTTAAAACAAAAGGGGATCTTTTTAATCGGAACGGCCACAACAAAAGAGGAAGCACTGCTTTTAGAGGAAAAAGGAATGGATGCCATTGTCCTGCAAGGAAGTGAAGCAGGGGGACACCGCGGCACCTTTTTACCTTCAAAAGGAGATGCCTTGCAGGGATTGATCAGTCTGATTTCTGACGTTAAACAGATATGTCATGTGCCTTTGATCGCCGCAGGGGGCATCACGGATCGAGCAGGTGTGAAAGCAGCCCTGGAGCTTGGAGCGGATGCCGTTCAAATCGGTACACGATTTTTAGCCAGTCAGGAAAGCGCTGCAGCGGAAGTGTACAAAAAGGCCATTTTACAGGCAGAAGGCAGTGAAACAAAGGTCACAAGGCTTTTTTCTGGGAAAAGAGCAAGAGGCATTGTGAATCAGTGGATGGAGGAAGAAAGGCCGCATGAAGATAAGGTTCTTCCCTATCCAGTACAGCATGGATGGACAACGCCTATGCGGAAAGCGGCAGCCGCTGCGGGAAACCCTGAGCAAATGGCTCTTTGGGCAGGACAGGGCGTTGGCCGCATTCATTCCATTTTAACCGTTGAAGACATCATACACGAACTCACGCAGACATAAATTCATGAGGGGGGGTGTGACAGACATTCGTACCGGAAAAAAGGACAAATCGAATTTGTATTTGATGATTTTCCGCACTCTCCTGCCGTCCTTACCCCCATTCGTCATTACTGAAATGGAGCCGCCACGACCCTCCGGTCACAAGAAACGATCTAGAAGAAATGGAGATCCTTGCGAACACGATGCTTGGCACGCTCCAAGATTATCGCAAACGCAAGGCATAAAAAGGCCCCTTGTCATAACCAATAGACAAGAGGCCTTTTTTAGCTGCCGAACATTTGCCTGAGATAAATGACATCCATCCGGGTGGTCTGCGGCAATAAATAAGCGGATTGAACAGCACCTGGCCGCCTTCTGTTATTTAATTTGTCGATCATTTCTGCTGCTGTTAAAATCCCAAGCCCATGCCCGTAATATTGATCTTCTCCTAAGTAAATGACATTTTCCCCGCGCCATTGTGACTGCTGATAGCTAAACTCTGGATTCTCGAAATATAAACAATCTCCGTAAATAAAATCATTTCCGCGCTCTGTATAAATCGACAATGTATCATAATGCCAGTCATACAGCGTTAAACTTCGAAGCCTTCGATTGAACTTCTCGTCTCCTACCGTTTGCAGGACCCCCATATAAAACACAATGACAATCGCCGTTGCACATTCAAATGCATATTTTGAGCCATTTTCAAAAATGTCTTTGATCCCTCTAGATGGTTCAACTTGATAGCGCAGTTCTAGTGCCCCTGCCTCTGATACACGCCAAAATGCGTCATTTGCACGAGACCTTTGAAAGATGGCAAATGAGGCACCACTTTTATTCAAATCTCTTGCGGCATTCATAATGTTCGATCTTAAGGTCACCTCAAATAACAAATCAGATGCTTGCCTATAGCGGAACGTATCATTTGATGCTTGTAACTGCATCAAAATGATTCGCTTTTGTCCCTCTAGCTGGAATGATGCCAGCTGCTCATTTGTCACTGGCTGTCCTGAAAGGATAATCATATGAAAAGCGCCCCCTTTTGTATTAGCGTATGCGCGATGCTTGGGCAAGGAATCAATTTGTGAAAATAAACAAAAATGCTTCCTTTTTATTTGAAAAACATGAAAATAATATGAAAATGTCCGATATAAAACATAACGTTTAAAAGGAGGAAAAACATGAAAAGTGCAATAAAATGGTTGAAAAAACCATCGATTTCAAAGAGACTGATTATTTCATTCACACTTGTTCTCGTCTTACCAATCATTACACTAAGTGCGATTTCATATCAGATTGCCAAACAAGAATTAGATCATGAAATCATGTACGGAGCGAATGCAAGAGTCAATGAGCTGAATGACATGATCGAGCAAAAGCTTTTGAACAAAGAATATGCGGTGAAACTCTTTACCGAAACGTCCACTGCAGACGACTTTAAGAAGAAAAACCAGCATGAACTTTATGAGCATTTTGAGATATACAGCAAAATCAATGAAGATGACGTAGTTGGTTTTTATGCAGCAAGTAAAAAGCGTGATTTCGTTCAGTATCCTAAAGTAGACATGCCAAAAGACTATGATCCAACAACACGCGATTGGTATCAACAAGCAATGCAGGATGAAAAAGGTGAACCTGTTGTCACCAATCCATACATCTCTGCTACAACAAATGGCATGGTTGTCACGGTCGCCCAGCGCCTGAAGGACGGGTCGGGAGCCATCGGGATCGATATCGATGTTCAGGACATTGTTGATAAAATAAAGAAAATTAAAATTGGACGAGAAGGCTATCCAATTATTGCAAATAGAAATAAACAAATTGTGGCTCATCCAGAAGAAAAATCAGGCTCTAAGGTCACAGGAAATATTTCATCTATCCTTTACAGCGGCAAAGAAGGAAATGCAACTTATGAGAATAAAGGAGAGCAAAAGCGTCTCGTTTTTGTCACGAATGATTTAACAGGTTGGAAAATTGCTGGAACGATGTTTGTATCAGAAACAGAAGAAGCAGCACTGCCAGTTTGGAATTCTGCCATTATTCTTTTAATTTCTTCATTTATCCTTGGCGGCATCGCAATCTTCTTCATCGTTCGCTCCATCACAATTGGGCTTAGAAAGCTGGTTGATTTCTCAAACAAAGTGAGTGAAGGCGATTTAACCGAAACCCTTGAAACCAAATCGAAGGATGAAATAGGGGATCTGACAAGAAGCTTTAGCAAGATGAGTGAATCCCTTCGCGAAGTCATCCGATCTGTACAACAATCTGTCGACAATGTGGCTTCTGCTTCAGAGGAGCTGACCGCAAGTGCCAGCCAAACGAGTCAAGCAACAGAGCATATCACGATGTCGATTGAACAATTTTCAAATGGAAATGAAGCGCAAAACGAGAAATTCGAATCTAGTACGAATCAGCTTGTGGCGATGAATGAAGGATTACAAGGCATGTCACATACCTCATCAGAAGTGGCTGCTGTCTCACTTCAATCGACAGAGGCTGCTGGTCAAGGCGGCCGCATTGTTGAAAGCACAGCCAACCAAATGAAACATATCGATACATCTGTAGAAGAAGCAGAACAAGTCATGAAAGAATTAGAATACAAATCTAAAGATATTACGAGTATTTTAAATGTGATTAACGGCATTGCGGATCAAACGAATTTACTTGCGCTTAATGCAGCAATCGAAGCAGCAAGAGCAGGTGAATCGGGGCGCGGCTTCTCCGTCGTTGCAGAGGAAGTGAGAAAACTAGCTGTCCAATCCGCAGATTCAGCGAAAGAAATTGAAAAGCTGATCCAAGAAATTGTGTTAGAAATTGCTAAATCTCAAGATATGTTCAAAACAGTCAATCGAGAAGTAAATGCAGGACTCGGCATGACAGAAGAGGCAAAAGAAAGCTTCCAGAACATTTATGAGGCGGCTGAAGGAATGTCGAAAAAACTTACCCAATTAAACGATACGGCGATTGACCTATCGAGCGGTTCAAAGCTTGTGTCACAAGCCATGCAGGAGATTCGTCAAGTCTCAAGGGAAAGCGGAGCGAACATTCAAGACATTGCTGCTTCTGCTGAACAGCAGCTGGCATCTATGGAAGAAATTACGTCCTCTTCTGTGACACTTGCAAATATGGCAGAGGAACTAAAAGAGTTAACAAGTCAATTTAAAATCAATTAAAAAACGATGAAAAAATATCCAGAATTGTCTGGGTATTTTTTTTATTTTTAAACGTCATTTCCAGTCTCTAAAAATATACCTTTTATCCGATAATAATTTTAGAGAAGTAAAGGGGGAAAGATAAAATGGGAAAAATGATCCAATGGTTCAAAAAACCATCCATTTCAAAAAAATTAATCATTGCCTTTTTGGTAGTCCTTATCCTACCAACCGTCGCACTGACAATTAGTGCGTTTTTCACATCAAAGACAGAGCTAGACAAACAGATTATGGGCAGTGCCATGAGTCAGGTCAATGCATTTGATACCTTAATCAATGAGAATATTGGAAACAAAGCAGATGCTGTGACACTGTTTACAGACTCGCTCAAAGCTTCTAATCTTCAAGAAAAAAATAGAAAGGCGACCATTAAAGAATTGCAGCAATATGGAAAAATTAATGAAAAAGATGTTTCTGCTATCTATGCAGGCTCTGAAAAGGGATTGTTCATGCAATACCCAGTTCAAAAGATGCCTGATGGCTACGATCCAAGAGAGCGACCATGGTATCAAGAGGCACTCAATGCAGAAAGTGGCAAACAAGTCATCACAAAACCATACGTAGCAGCATCCACAGGTAAAATGGTCATCACCATTGCTCAAAAAATGAAAGATGGTTCAGGGGTCATCGGGCTTGATATGGAAATTGACAGCCTGCTTCAAAAATTAAAAGAAATCAAAATTGGACAAAAAGGCTATGCCTTCATCATGGAAAAGGATAAAACCGTCCTAGCAGATCCAACCCAAAAGCCAGGAAGTCAAGTCAACGAAAATCTAGCGAATATTATTTTTAAAAACAAAGAAGGAAGCGGCAGCTACACACTCAAAGGAACAGATAAAAAGGTTGCGTATGTGACCAATGAATTAACTGGCTGGAAAATCGGTGGAACGATGCTCGTATCAGAAGTGGAAGATGCGGCAAAGCCAGTTTTCCATACAGCCATTATCGTGTTCAGTGTGACACTTATCGTAGCAGGAACCCTCATCTTCTTTATCGTCCGCTCTATATCAAAGAGATTATCCAACCTTGCCCGCTTCTCGAAAAAAGTCAGCAATGGTGATTTGCGTGATAAGCTTCAGATCCAATCAGATGACGAAATTGGACAAGTTGGTAAAGGCTTTAATACGATGATTGACTCATTAAGATCTCTCATTGGTGCCGTTCAAACCTCAGTTGAAAATGTCGCTTCTTCATCAGAAGAACTGACCGCCAGCGCAGGACAAACAAGTAAAGCAACAGAGCACATCACATTAGCCATTGAACAATTCTCCAGCGGAAATGAAAGCCAAAATGATAAAGTGGAATTGAGCTCAGACGAGTTAGAGGAAATGAACCGAGGCCTTCAGCACATGAATGAATCTGCTGAATCGATTACCGCTTCATCGATCAAATCAACAGATATCGCAGGGGAAGGCGGACAGCTTGTTGAAAAAACCGCTTCTCAAATGAATGTCATTGATCAGTCAGTGAAAAAAGCAGAGAATGTCATTAGCGCTCTGGAAAGTAAATCAAAAGACATTACACAAATTCTCGGTGTCATCAATGGAATCGCCGATCAAACGAATTTACTTGCACTAAATGCAGCGATCGAGGCAGCAAGAGCTGGGGAATCCGGTCGAGGCTTCTCCGTTGTAGCAGAGGAAGTAAGGAAACTTGCTGTTCAATCTGCCAATTCAGCGAAAGAAATAGAGAATTTGATCAAAGAAATCGTTCAAGACATCGATGTATCACAGGAAGTATTCACTGCGGTGAATCGAGAAGTTCAATCAGGCTTAAGCTTCACTGAACAAACGAGAGGAAGCTTCCACAATATTTTCGAAATGACAAAAGAAATTTCAGATCAGCTCCAAACGATGAATCAAACAGTTGTCCAGCTTTCAAAAGGCTCTGCACATGTTTCAGAGGCTGTCCGTGAGATCGCAGACGTATCACGTGAAAGCTCCGCAAATATTCAAGACATTGCCGCCTCAGCAGAAGAGCAACTGGCGTCAATGGAAGAAATCAGCTCGTCCTCTGCCACACTCTCTTCTATGGCAGAAGAATTGCGTAATTTGATTAGCAAATTTAAAGTCGAATAGACATGATGAAAAGAGCCTCCAGCTAGGAGGCTTAATTAAATAAATCAAAAGAAATAGGTGATTATGCTTATTATGATGTTTTTTGGAACATTAGACCTTGAAAATCAATTCGTATTACCTAAGAATAGAGGAGGAAGATCACAAATTATAAATCAAAAGGAGTAGGGTAATGAAAAAAATCAACTTTTTTAAGCACTTGACGATGTCGAAGAAATTAATTACTGCATTCTTAGCGATTCTCCTAGTGCCAATTCTCGTATTGGCAGCATTTTCTTATGAGGTGGCATCCAAGTCTCTCAATGATGAGATTATGTCTAGTGCTGCAAATAGTGTTAAGCAATTAAACGAACTCATTAATAAAGATGTACAGCCTAAAATTGACATTGTGTCATACTTATCCAAATCGGTGAAAAAGAATGAATTGGCCTCTAAAAACAAAGATTTACTCAAGGTGAAATTAGAGCAACTATCGGAAACTGATGAAGATGTGGTGGAAGTATTTGTTGCAGATCAAAATGGTAAACTAACAGAATATTCCAAGATACATAAAGGCAGTGCAAAGAGCATCAAAAATGAACCATGGTTTCAACAATCGATGGGAGATGAGAAACCCATCATTTCAGATCCTTTTATAGATAAGTCATCTGATGACCTGCTCATTACAATATCAGAACAATTAGCAGATGGTTCTGGTGTGATTGGGGTCAATATGCGATTGAACACTGTCGTAAAAGATACAAACAGCATCAAAATTGGCCAAGAAGGCTATGCCTTTGTCGCCACGTCAGATAAGCGTTATGTTGCCCATAAAATGGAAAAGACCGGGACGAAATTGACCGGTGACTTTATCACGCAGATGTTTAGCAAAAAGGAAGGAAGCTTTGAATATGAATACAACGGACAGCCGAAGCAAATGTTTTTTGATACAAATGAAGCGACAGGCTGGAAGATTGCCGGGACGATGTATGTCAACGAAGTAAAGGAAGCCGCACAGCCAGTGCTCGACTTAACAATGATCATACTTGCAGCTGCAATTGTCGTAGGCGGAATGGCGATTTATTTTATTATTAAATCCATTCGAAAACCACTGATAGAGCTCTCTGAATCGGCTGAGAAAATCAGTCAGGGAGACCTTACCCAGCATATTGAGGTACGTACTCACGATGAAATCGGCAAGCTTGCGCAGAGCTTTAATGATATGTCCGCAAAGCTGAAACAAGTCATCCAAGCCGTCCAGAATTCAATTGAAAATGTGGCGGCCTCATCTGAAGAATTAACGGCAAGTGCGGGACAGACAGCCCAAGCGACCGAGCATATTACATCATCTATTGAACAGTTCTCAAACAGCACTGAACATCAAAATGATATGATTGAAAAAAGCTCAGTCCAGCTCAACGAAATGGATCGCAGCTTATCGCACATGGTCGACACCACCTCTCATATGAGGGAATCGTCGATCGAATCTAGCAAAACCGCTCAGGCTGGTGGAGAACTCGTTCAAAAAACAGCAGGTCAAATGCAGACGATTGAGCAGGCAGTGAAAGAAGCAGAGCTTGTCATTGCAGGTTTAGAGCAGAAATCAAAGGACATTACAAACATTCTAGGTGTCATCAACGGCATCGCAGACCAAACGAACCTTCTTGCCTTAAATGCAGCGATAGAAGCCGCACGAGCAGGTGAGGCAGGCAGAGGCTTCTCTGTTGTCGCAGAAGAAGTTCGCAAGCTGGCAGAGCAATCAGGAAGCTCTTCAAAAGAAATTGAAAGCCTGACGAACGAGATTGTAGAGGAAATTGAAAAATCACAGAAAATGTTTAAACAAGTAGCGGGTGAAGTTCAGTCTGGATTAAACATGACAGATGAAACAAAAGTGAGTTTTGAGAAAATCAACCATAAAACATCTGAATTGACAGAACAAATGAAACAAATGAACGGATCAGCCAAAGAGCTTTCACATGGCTCGAACGATATTTCACATGCGGTCAATCAGATCAAAGAGCTTTCACGAGAAAGCTCTGCAGGCTTCCAAGATATTGCGGCTTCTGCAGAAGAACAGCTGGCATCAATGGAAGAAATCAGCTCATCCTCTGCCACTTTATCACAGATGGCAGAAGAATTAAGAGAGCTCATTAAACAATTTAAAATGTAAGAGATGTAGTGAAACACCTGACGTTTTGGCGTCAGGTGTTTTTCCTTTCACTGCATATAAATTGGGTATTTTGGACTTATTTAGACTTTAATAAGTTAAAAAAGTAAACAACCTAGTAGTACTTCCGATATATATACTATCTTACTAAAAGGAGTTTTCTTTTTTATGAAATTCATACAGTATTTCCGAAAGCCATCTATTTCAAAAAAGCTCGTATTCTCTTTCTTATTTATTCTCTTATGCCCAATCATTGTATTGGCATACTGTTCATATCATACTGCGAGCACCTCCTTAAATGATCAAATCATGCAAAGTGCAAAGGAAAACGTAGAGCAGCTAGATAAAAATATTACGAAGGTTGTGAAAGTGAAGACAGACGCAGCCGATTTCTTTAGCAAATGGATCACGGAGAAAAAGCTCAAGCAAAAAGGAACAACTGATATTCAAGGACGCTTTGAGCAGTTTATGAGTATGAATGATGACACAGAAGGCATTTTTGTCGCTTCAAGTGATGGCAAAGTGTTTTCAAGATATCCTCATAAAAAAATGCCTGCTGACTATGTCGCAACTGAGCGAGATTGGTATAAAGATGGCTGGGCCAAAAACGGTGAGCTGTCTGTTTCAGCTCCGTATCCAACCGCATCCACAGGTACTCTTGTTGTGACCATCTCTAAAAAACTAGAGGACGGATCAGGTGTCATCGCGATGAACTTAGACATTGCGAATCTAGTAAAAGAGTCAAATAGTATTAACATTGGTAAACAAGGCTATGCCTTTATCGGAAGCCCTGATCGTACCTTTGTTGCCCATCCAACGGAAAAAGCTGGGTCAAAATTATCTGGTGAGTGGTTAGAAAAACTCTATTCACAAGATAAAGGGTCTATGAGTTATATGTTTGAAGGAAAAGAAAAGCAGATGGAGTTCACCACAAACAAGGCAACTGGCTGGAAGATTGTCGGTACAATGTTTGTAAGTGAAGTAAAAGAAGCTGCGCAGCCAGTCTTTAACATGGCCACCATTATTTTAGCCGGCGCCCTCATCATTGGCGGTATTCTCATCTTCTTTATCATCCGTTCAATTACAAAACCACTTTCCATGCTTGTCTCATCTTCAAAGAAGATCAGCGAGGGAGATTTGACAGAAAAAATTGACGTCAGGTCACAAGATGAAATTGGACAGCTTGGCACAAGCTTTAATGAAATGAGTGAGTCACTAAGAGATGTCATTCAAGCCGTACAAACATCTGTTGAAAACGTGGCTTCATCATCTGAAGAACTGACGGCAAGCGCAGGTCAAACAACAAAGGCAACAGAACATATTACATCATCTATTGAAACATTCTCAAACGGCAACGAAAATCAAAGCGAAATGGTTGAACAAAGTGCGGCGCATTTGAAACAAATGAATGAAGGACTGAACGAAGTCGCACAAACCTCTGATGTCATCACAGCGTCATCTGTTCAATCAAAAACAGTAGCGGAAACAGGTGGACAGCTTGTGAAGCAAACAGTTGGTCAAATGAAAACAATCGACCATTCAGTGAAAGAGGCTGAAGGAGTGATCAACGGACTAGAGCATAAATCAAAAGATATCACAAACATTCTAGGTGTGATTAACGGTATTGCAGATCAAACGAATTTACTCGCACTGAATGCAGCCATCGAAGCAGCACGTGCAGGCGAGTCAGGCAGAGGCTTCTCTGTTGTCGCAGAAGAAGTACGTAAACTAGCGGTTCAATCATCAGATTCAGCAAAAGAGATTGAAAAGCTCGTGAAAGAAATTGTATCTGAAATTGAAACATCTCAAAATATGTTCAAATCGGTGAATGAAGAAGTGAAAAATGGTCTTTCTATTACAGATCAAACGAAAGAAAGCTTCTCACAAATTAACCAGCAAACAGCGGAAATCGCAACAAGAATTAATGAAATGAATACAACGGTACGCGAGCTTTCAAAAGGATCTGAGCAAATTTCTCGAGCAGTCAATGACATTGCAGATGTATCGAGAGAGGGTGCAGCAAGCATCCAAGATATCGCGGCATCTGCTGAAGAGCAGCTCGCTTCTATGGAAGAGATTAGTTCTTCTTCTACGACTCTTTCCCAAATGGCGGAAGAGCTGCGAGATTTAATTAAAAAATTCAAGATCAATGAATAATTGAAAGTGGTTCTCCTCAAGGGGAACCGCTCAGATTGTTGACAAAGGGCTAAAATGAACTTTATTTTAGCCCTTTGTCTTCTTTTCAGCGTGATAGAAAACCTTTGCAGTCTAGAAAGGACGAGTACTGGAGCGGAGCGAATTTGACATTCGTGAGCACCGGCACGCAGGACTGACACCGAATGCGAGGGTTTGTCTACACGCTGAGTGGTTCTCCTCAAGGGGAACCGCTTTTCTTTTTAAGAGATGATCTCGTACAATAGAAGAAATCGAAAGAAAAGGAGAGATGTTATGCGTTTATCAGATAAGAAGGTCATTGCGTTTGTGAGTGATGATTTTGAAGATTTAGAGCTATGGTATCCAGTTCTACGTTTAAGAGAGGAGGGTGCAACCGTCCATCTCGTAGGAGAAAAAGCAGATCATGAGTACACCGGCAAGTATGGAGTGCCTGCCGTATCCGATGCAGATTTTTATTCCATTCAAGCTGACGATTATGATGCTGTGCTCGTTCCAGGCGGATGGGCGCCTGATAAACTGCGCCGATATCCAGAAGTATTAGATATTGTCCGTACGTTTGATGCGAAAGGCAAACCAATCGGACAAATTTGCCATGCTGGCTGGGTGCTGATTTCAGCCGGAATCCTGCAAGGTAAAAAAGTGACAAGTACACCTGGTATTAAAGATGATATGACGAATGCTGGTGCGGACTGGTTTGATGAAGCAGTTGTCACAGATGGACATCTCGTTTCAAGCAGACGTCCACCGGATCTTCCGCCATATGTGAAAGCATTTGCGGATGTATTGGCGGCAAAATAATTCTCTTCATACTGAACGTAAAAACAAAGGGCGAAAATAAACATCATTTTCACCCTTTGTTCATCATCTCATGCTCCATTAAGTTTGTCTGTCGGCAGGATACGTCGTGCCCATTTGCCTTCTCGCTTCGTCCATGACGGACATGGTTTGAACAGATAAGGCAAATGTATTGACCGGAGACTGTCCCTTTCCTTGCTGAATACACTCAATAAAATGATCGATTTCATAATACATGGCTGGCTGATCATCTTTGAGAGAGATGTCGGTTTGTTGTCCATGACGATCATGGATCGTGATACGAGAAGGACGGTGGAATTGATCAATGACCATCGTGGCATCTTCTCCTTGAATTTCAGCAGATAAATGGGACGTTGAGATTTTTGAATGAAAAAGAAGTGCTTGATGCCCGTCATACTGTAAAAGTAATGAGCCGCTCCCATCCACCCCAGAAGAAAGCTTATAGCCTCTCGCTGTGATTTGATTTGGCAGGCCAAATAAATAAATGGCTGGAAAGACGAGATACACACCGATATCCATTAAAGAGCCATTAGATAATTCCGGCTTAAAGGCGTTTGGAATCTCACCGTCTCGGTAGGCGTCGTATCTTGAGGAATATTTACAGTAATGGGCGACCACTTGCCGAATAGGGCCTAGTTGATCAAGGTGCTGTTTGATTTGAAGAAAATTTGGTAGAAATGTTGTTTTCATTGCTTCCATTAAACAAACTTGATGTTTTTTCGCTGCGGCAATCATCTGTTCAGCTTCTTTTCGATGGGAGGCTAACGGCTTTTCACATAAAACATGCTTTTGATGCTCCATCATCAAGATGGCTTGCTCTTTATGAAGGGCGTTTGGGCTTGCAATATATACAGCATCAAACGCATCACTATCTGCCATTTTCTGCAAGTTGGTAAAGACCGTATCAATTCCGTACTTTTCGGCAAATGCCTGTCCTTTTTCAGCGGACCGTGAATAGACGGCGGTGCATGTAAAATCCGTAATTCCTTCACCAGCCTGCAAGAACCGATCTGTAATCCAGTTCGTTCCGATGACAGCAAATCGAATCATGTCATTCCCTCCTTCTGCTTTTCTCTGATTATACATGCTTTGAAAGCGTTTGTATGAAAGAATATTCTTTTTATTGAAAAGCGGATGAAACCTTTATCTAGGCTGATGCGTCTTACATAAAGGATATAAATGTACGAAAAGTGGGTAGTTTCTTCCTTCATTCGGGTAATACTCAGAAAGAAGGGAGAGGAGGAAAAACATGAAGCGCATCCTGCATATAGGAAGTACATACGTCTTTGCGCTTTTATTCATAGCAGCCGGTGTTTTTCATGTGATAGAGCCGGGCGGCTTTGCCCGCATGATGAATGGCTGGCCATTTCCCTATGTGATGGTCTATGCTACTGCTTGCTTGGAATGGCTGCTGGCAGTTCTACTGCTTCTGCCAAACGTCAGGATTGCGGCAGCAAAAGGGATCGCTGTCTATCTTGTACTCATTTTCCCAGCAAACCTATTTGCGGCGCGAGAGGGGATTCCATTTCCAGGTCAAGAGAGCACAGAACGAGCCGTGCTATGGATGAGGCTCATTGGACAACCGATTCTGATTTTATGGGCAATGTCCATTGCAAAATTGGAAAAAAAGCTAAAACAATGATCACCATATCATGATCAAGTAGTGTACAATTTACTAAAAAATAGCCCGTGTTTGGAGGAACGATATGAATTCTATGCAAATGTGGAGCAGTCGATTTAGAAAATTCTTTCTTGATAACAAGTTTGTTCTCTTTTTACTCGTCCTGCTATTAATCGGATTGAATATCCTTGTTTTCATGAAAACATCTTTTATTTTCATACCGCTCATTGTACTCGTCAAAACCATTGCCTTACCGATTATTCTAACGGGGGTTGTGTATTATTTATTAAATCCGGTTGTCAACTTGTTAGAGAGATTTAGAATCAAGCGGATTTATTCGATTTTGCTTTTATATCTTGTCATTATTGGCGTTATGACAGTGACTATTGTGTCCATTATTCCTTTCTTACAAGCGCAAACCATGAGTTTGTTTCATAACCTACCGAAATACGTCGATACGGTAGAAGATCAAATTAGACAATTAACAGGCAGCAACTTCATTAATCAAGTGCAAAATACGATGAACTTTAATGTGTCTGAATTAGCCAGTAAAGCGTCAAGCCAAGCGACAAGTATTTTAGAAAGCACCTTCACCGGTGTAGGGACATTTTTGGGTGCGCTGACTGAAATCATTATCTCGATTGTCACAGTCCCATTCATTCTATTTTACCTATTAAAAGACGGCAAAAAATTGCCGGACTATTTCTTGAAATTTATTCCGAATAAGCTAAGAGATCATACACATATCGTGCTGCATGAAATGAATCATCGCCTTAGCTCATATATTCGCGGACAGATCATTGTCAGCTTCTGTATCGGTGTTCTTCTCTTAATTGGATACATGATTATCGGTTTAGACTATGCGTTACTGCTGGCCATCATTGCTGCTTGTACAAGTGTTGTGCCTTACCTTGGTCCAACGATTGCCATTACACCAGCGATTGTGATTGCACTTGTCACGTCACCAATTATGCTGCTCAAATTGATCATTGTCTGGACAGTTGTTCAGTTGATTGAAGGAAAATTTATTTCTCCGCAGGTCATGGGGAAAAACCTTCATATCCATCCAATCACCATCATTTTTGTTCTTTTAACAGCCGGTAAACTGTTCAGCGTGGTCGGCATCATTGTCGCTATTCCGACGTACGCCGTCCTAAAAGTCATCACGACCCACTTATTTGATTGGTTCAAAATGCGATCCAAATTGTATAAAGAAGAAAAGGTTTGATGTCATAATCTTTTTTAGAAAAAAATATAGTATCATAAAGACGAGCTTTCGAAAAAGGAAGCTTGTCTTTATGTGGACATAGATGTTTGGCCTGTTCAAAAGATCAGAATTGAAAGGAAAGAAAATCATGAATCTATGGGATTTATTCGTGGCACTGGTTTTAGGAATTGTCGAGGGGTTAACAGAGTATGCACCTGTCTCATCTACAGGGCACATGATCATTGTCGATGATCTTTGGTTAAAATCGAAGGAAATTATTACGCCAGAGGCAGCAAACACATTTAAAGTCGTGATCCAGTTAGGCTCTATTCTAGCTGTGATGATCGTGTTCAAAGATCGTATTTTGAACTTGTTAGGCTTAAAGAAAAATATCACAGAAGAACAAAAGCGCAGCGGACATAAGCTGACCATTGCTCAAATTGCTGTTGGACTCGTCCCAGCCGTCATTTTAGGATTCTTATTTGAAGATTATATTGATAAATATTTGTTTGACGTCAGAACGGTCGCTGTCGGTTTGATTTTAGGGGCGGTGCTGATGCTTATCGCTGACTGGATCAATAAACGTAAAACAGAAACAAGCTCTGTAGATAACATGACGTACAAACAGGCACTTTATATCGGGCTGTTTCAATGTTTGGCATTATGGCCTGGCTTCTCGCGTTCAGGTTCTACCATCGCAGGCGGCGTTATTCTTGGTCTGAACCACCGAGCTGCAGCTGACTTTACGTTTATCATGGCGATGCCGATTATGGCGGGAGCAAGTTTCTTAACACTCGTGAAAAATGCCGAATATTTAACAACAGATATGCTTCCATTTTTTATTGTCGGTTTTGTGAGTGCGTTTATTGTGGCTCTCTTTGTTGTTCGATTCTTCCTAAAACTGATCAATAAAATCAAACTGGTGCCTTTTGCGATATACCGAATTATCCTAGGTCTGATTTTATTTATCCTGTTTATGTAATGATGTAAACTACTCTTTTTAAAGAGAGTAGTTTCAGCGTGTAGACAAACCCTTGCATTCTTTGTCAGGTCTGCGCGCCGGTGCTCACGAATGTCAAATTCGCTCCGGTGCTCGTCCTTCCTAGACTTCAAAGGTTTTCAATCACGCTGAAAAGAAGACAAAGGGCTAAAATAAAGATCATTTTAGCCCTTTGTCAACAATCTAAAGTCTGCCGATCGGCAGACTTTTTTTATAATGCACATTCTTCGATCTCAAAACCTAAATCCTCAATGATGTGATGATCCGTTTGTACTTGCTGGCCCTTTGTTGTTAAATAATCGCCGACAAAGATGGAATTCGCCGCATAAAGTGCTAGCGGCTGGAGTGTCCGTAAATTAAACTCTCTGCCTCCTGATACTCGAATTTCCTTTGTTGGATTGATGAATCGCATCAGCGCCAAAACCTTCAACGCTTTTATCGGGTGTGTCCGTTCTTGATGTTCAAGTGGAGTTCCTTCGATTGCGTGAAGAAAGTTGACGGGGATTGAATCCGCATCAAGTGCTCTTAGCGCAAAAGCCATTTCAACCATTTGCTGATTCGTTTCACCCATCCCAATAATGACACCTGAGCAAGGTGACATACCAGACTGTTTGACCCGCTCAATGGTCGACACGCGGTCATCATATGTATGAGTCGTCGTAATTTGAGTATGATGATCATGATGTGTATTAATATTGTGATTATACCGATGAACACCAGCTTCCTTCAGCCGCTTCGCTTTGTCTTCATTTAATAACCCAAGACAGGCACACACCTTCAAAGGCATCGTCTCAGTAATCTCCTTAACTGCCGCAGTCACTTCATCTAATTCCCGGTGCGAGGGTGCTCTCCCGCTTGCCACAATACAATACGTACCTGCTTTTCTTTTTAGTGCCTCACGTGCACCGTCCACAATAGTCTTTTGATCAAGCATTGTATATCTTTCAACTGGTGCTTTTGAAATCATAGACTGTGAACAATATCCGCAGTTCTCAGGACAATATCCGCTTTTGGCGTTAAAAATCATATTCAACTTCACCTTTTTTTGAAAAAAATGAAAACGCACTTGATAGGCTGCATGCATAATAGGTAACAATTCTCCATCGTCTGCTTCAAGAATGTCTAGACCCTCTTGCATGGTGATTGGTTCATTTTTCATCGCCTGCTCCGCTATCGCTTCCCAAGACAAAGACATTTGCTTTCCCATAAATAGCCCCTCTCAATATGTTAACTTATTTTTATTAAAAGTTAACATATTGGGTAGGCAATGGCAAGTACTGGATGAATGACGCAAGTGAATCCAAATCAAAAATACCAAAAGGCGATGAACATGAAGTCATCGCCTTTTGATATGTAAAGATTGATCTTAACGAACAGTAATATAGTTAATTACAAGCTCACCCTGTGAATTATAGTAAGAAACAGTTACAGACCCGCGTTGTACCGCAGGAATCCAAGTGAAGTTTGAAGCGGTTTGGTCTAATTGAATCGCCTATGTTGCTCCTGACACAGAAATTTGGCAGAGACAGCGATCGATGAACCTACAGGAAGTGTACGGTTTACAGTAATCACTTTATTCATAATAGGAGCTTTTGCAATGACTGGTTCTTTAGGCTGTGCAGCTGCATGGGCACCTTCAGTTTGGAAGAACGTAAGAGCACCTAAAGACAATGTACAGGCTTACATTCATTTTTTCATCGGTAACGCTTCTTTTTTTGTGTATACACATATTAATAATAATAGAATTATATGTAAATAAAAATATCAAGAGTATTTATGGTGAAAATTGTCATATATTATGTAGAGAAAGACGAGATAATAAAAAAACACATGATTTTTTATTCATATGTCATTCTCTTTTTTAGGGGAAAAAGAGGCATAAAAAAAGCTGGGCACATACCCAGCAATGCAATGCTTTATGAAAAGAGATCATCAATCGTCGTCTGGCTGTTTTGGCTGACGGCCTTTTTGTTTCTCTTTCTCTCTAATGTAGTTAATAAAATCGATGGTTTGTCTTCGTGCTTCTTCGGAAAAATCGGAGGCAGCTTTAAACGCAATTTGCAAATCAGGATCGTCTGCAAGATCGTAATCAGTTCCGCTTTTGTCTTTACCTGTGAGGAGATAATCTGTTGAGACCCCGTATAGCTCGGCGATTTTCACAATCATTTCGCCGTCGGGTTTTCTCAATCCATATTCCCAGTTTGCATAGGTAGACATCGCCTTCAATCCGAGTTTTTTAGCAACGGTTGACTTACTCCATCCATGCTTCTCTCTTAATTCAGTTAAAATCTTTCCAGTCAAATTATCCATTGGAAACACCTTTTTTCATATTATGTGTAAATTTTATCATGAATTACACGGAAAAGATAAATAAATACACAAAAAGAATAAAAATGTGATTGACTTACTCGTTTCGTGTATATTATCATAATGAATATAACTTACACATATTGAGTAAGAGGTGGGAAGATGAAAACTTGGCTATAAGTAGACGTGCGGCTATGCGAATATAGAATTGGGCAGAATGAAGCCCAGCTTAGAAAGAGCAAAGTATATTGCAGATCTGTTAAATACCGGTGTACAGGAGCTTTTTTTGGTCAAAAGTTACACAAAAAGAGTAACTTTTAGAAGAAGACTGTGTTTAGGAAAGGAGAGACGAACAGAATGAATATTGAGCATCCGATGGTGACGCAGATGAATGACTTTGGATACCCAAAAAGTTACTGGTCATATGAGATGAAACGATGTGGTTATCAAGCAGAGGCAGAGGAAAGTCAGGAGGGACATGACGATGATCAGACATCAGTTGACGTTTAATGCTCGAAAAGAAGCGCAGCTTTGTTTAGTACAAGCTGGCGGCTGGATCGCCTTTCATCATAAGGAACCGAAGTTTGTTTTCGCCACGGCAGAAGAGAAGCAGACATACTTGACCCTTATGGCAGCCAAAGCCGCTGATGCAAATAAGGAGGGGATCAGAGCGACATGAATCGATTGAAGAAAATCATGACATTCATGAAATGCTTGCTCAAAGCGAGTCAAAACGAACAAGACATCAGGCAGTGGGCAAAGGATGACGGGAGATCGTAACATGGTCATCCATTTCATCATTGAGACAGAGCATTTATTAACAAAAGAGACGTTCATGAAAAGAATCCAAGCAGCGGCAAAAGCGCAATGCCCGCAAAAAATAAAAGGCGCACTATCACTGGAGATACGTTTATTTGACAACATGCCGCTCGACATAGCTGACTGCCAAAACAAGCGTATATATGCTGAAAAAGGCTTGATACGTCCGGTACACGTCAGCATCTTTCAGCCAAGTCTACAGCATATTCAAGAAGCACTTCGCTCCATTGCCGACGAAGTCCCTCTACAGATTGTGGATTTAAGAGTTTCTCAGTTTTATAGTATGCGCCCAAGAGTTGAAATCATTTTAAATACTGTAGATGACGGTATGAGGTCATCACCAAAAAGGAGACAAGCATATGAACGAGCCAAAACAACTATTGATTCAAGAAAATCAGACATTTGTTGGTGAAATGGAGAAAGGAAAGATTCAAGTCATTGTGTTAGATGGAAATGTAGGAACGGCCTATATGATGGATGTACCTGAGCATGGAAAAACCATTATTCAAACGGCAAAAGGGCATTTTGCAAGAGTAGATCACGAGATTGGTTTTAAAATCAGCTAGCCTGATGAACAATTCACAACATCATAAGTCCAAGACGGAAAGCCTGCGGACACTGATCAAGACCCTACTTAAAGGGGCTGATTGGTGTCCGTTTTTTATTTTCTTAAAAAAAGGGAGAGAGCACATATGCAAGATTTACTGATCGAATATAAAAGAGCATTAAAGGATGCCAGAAAACGATATGAACGATTTAGAGAAAAAGAAGACAAGCTGCTGTCAGATCAAGACAAGCATGATCAAAAAATGATCGCCAGTATGGTAAGCGATCTAGAATACGTTGTGGACTGGCTTCAAATCGGCAGAGAGCCAGGCGCGCGCAGGGGATTAGACAGACGTTCTGTTTATCAGCGCACTATTCTTGCAAATTCAGAAGTATTAGAGGCCTTATCACATGAATATACCCTCATTCAAGAGAAAGAAAGAGAGGTAAGTGAGCGGGACAAAAAACGGATTGACGAAGCTTTGTCTGTTTTAACAGATCGAGAGAAGGACGTATTCTTTATGCACACAACGCAGGGACTATCGTTTAGCGAGATTGCGATCATGCTAGATGTCAAGAAAGGAACTGTACAAAAACATATGGAAAGAGCTCGGACCAAAATGTCCAAAAAAGTGCAAGAACGCCTATTCAAAGCTGCTGAATAGGCGTTTTTTCTTTAGAAAATCAATCAATCAGAGCTTGTCTTACAGTTGCCACCTATAGTTAGAAAGACCAAACGGATGTTTGCTAGCCCTACACAAATGATTCCTTTTTAGGGAATCATTCGAACTAAAAGGAGGCGGCAGGTGAATGTAGATGAAAGATAAACGGATGCAAGCAAAGAAAGATTATATGAAAGGGATGACGTACCAGCAGATATCTGATCATTACAACGTCTCCATCCATACCGTCAAATCTTGGAAAAGACGATACGGCTGGCAAAGACAACAAACATCATCAAAGCAGGCGCACTCAATCTTCAATCAATTTCTTTCGGAGGAAACGATTGAAATCATGGAGAAAATGGGTGGACGCACATCACTTGATATCATCTGGGACCAAATTCAAATTCAATACGCAGCCATTATTCGCGCGCAGCGAATCATGTATGTCGCAGATCAAGAGGACATGATCAAAGAGCTGAAAAAGGCAACATACATGCCTTCTTCATTAGAGGAAGAAACAGCAGAAGGCATTCAGCCAGAACCAAAAATCACGGCAGAAGAATATTCGTTTCAATTTTCATGGGATCGGCATGCCACTTTTTTAAATGCCCAATCTCGTGCAATGGGAGAGCTTAGACGTCTCATTAAACAGTTTGAAGAGCTCGCTCACGCGAAGGATGAAAGAAGATTAAGGCTGAAGCAAATTGAACTGACGATCGAAAAAGCAAAAAAAGCAGTGCGTGAAGAAAAAGAGGAAGATCTTCACATCATGATCAAGCGAAAAGAGGACGACTCATGACGTTGATTGAAAAAGAAGTCAATCCTCACTTTGAACACTTTCTTTTCGATTGGAATCAAAAGTTTCAATTTTTAGTAGGTGGCTATGGCTCATCCAAAAGCTATCACATTGCTTTGAAACTGATCTTAAAACTCCTTGAAGAAAAGCGGACAGCACTTGTCATTCGAGAGGTGTATGATACGCACCGAGAGTCGACATTTTCTCTATTACAAGAAATCGTCAGCGATCTTGGCATCGATCATGTGGTGAAGTGCCGCAGTTCGCCGCTGGCACTGGCGTTTCGAAACGGCAGCAGCATCTTATTTAAAGGGCTGGACAAGCCTGAGAAATTGAAGTCGATCAACAATATCTCGATCATTTGGATTGAGGAGTGTTCAGAGGTTTCTTATGAAGGCTTTAAAGAGCTGCTTGGAAGGCTGAGGCATCCGGCTTTACCTCTTTATATGATGTTATCGACCAATCCTGTTGGTCAGGATAATTGGACGTACAGACATTTCTTTCGAGATGAACAGCTGAAGAGATTTGTTCTTGATGACGAGACATTATACAAAAAGCGCACTGTCGTTATCAAGGATACGTACTATCACCACTCGACGGCAGAAGATAACCTGTTTTTGCCTAAAAGCTATGTGAAGCAGCTGGATGAGCTGAAAGAATACGATCCGGACCTTTATCGAATTGCGAGGAAGGGATTTTTCGGGATCAATGGCACAAAGGTTTTTCCTCAATTTGAGGTAAGACGCCATTCTGACGTAGTAGAAGCGATTCAGCAGATTGAAAGACCACTGAAACGAGCAGGCATGGATTTTGGTTTTGTTGAATCGTACAATGCGTTAATTCGATTAGCCGTCGATCATGAAAAAAAGTACTTATATATTTATTGGGAATATTACGACCGCGGGAAAACAGATGATGAAACAGCTTTTGATCTGAAAGAGTTTGTAGAATCAAAGGAACTCATTAAAGCAGACGCAGCAGAGCCTAAAACCATTCACTATTTTCGGCAGCGTGGATTTCAAATGGTGGCAGCGCATAAGTTCCAGGGCTCACGCTTGCAATATACGAAAAAGATCAAACGATTTAAGAAAATCATTTGTTCCGATGCTTGTCCGTATACAATCTATGAACTTCAATCACTCACCTATAAGGCAGATAAGGACGGACGCCTCGAGGAAGATGAATTTCAGATCGATCCGCACACATTATCAGCCATCTGGTATGCGCTGGATGATTATGAAGTGACGGATTTGAAACATACCGCCTCGGAGCGTGTCCGTCCAAACAGAGAGAGGAGGTCCATACAATGAAACAATTGAAAGCAACGATTATGAAGGCAAACATGTCTGATCACACAAAACAAATGTATGAAGATGAATTTTCCTACGAAAAAGATGACATTGTACCCCCGCCCTACAATATCAATGAATTAAAAAGCATGGCAGAATACTCGACCATTCTTCAGCAATGTATTGATGCCTATAAAACAAACATTTTAGGCTTTGGTTTTGGTGTGGAATACGCCTTTGACTTTAATGCAGAAGGTGTGAAACCGGCAAAAAAGAAGACCGCAGAGAAGGAATGGACAAGACTTGAAGAGTTTACAAAATACATGAACTACGATGAGTCTGCCGATGTGATTCTTGGCTATGTCCTCGAAGACCGAGAGAAAACGGGCAATGGTTTTTTAGAGGTGCTGCGAAATGGACAAGGAAAGCCGGCAGGAATCGAGTATTTAGATGCACTCCATATCCGCATTTGCAAGCTGAGTGAGCCAGTCGACGTCGAATTCCGATACACAGAAAACGGCGAGTTGAAGACGATGAATCGAAAGAAACGATTCCGAAAATATGTGCAGGTGATCAATGAAAAGAAAGTCTTTTTCAAGGAGTATGGTGATCCGCGCATTTTAAATTGTGAAACAGGCAAATACGATGACACCACGCCAGAGCCGCTTCAAGCAACAGAAGTGATCCATTTTAAAATCGGCAGTGGAACGTATGGGATTCCCCGCTGGATTGGCAACATCGTGAATATGTACGGAGCGCGCAAAGCAGAAGAACTGAACTATCTTTATTTTAAGCAAGGACGGCATGTACCTGGTGCCATTATTGTCGAAAATGGAATGCTGTCAGAATCGTCTTATCAGCAGCTTCAGGATTATATGGACGATATTGAAGGATCTGATCATGCCCATAAATTTTTATTGCTTGAAGTAGAAGGTCTTCCGACGGAAAAAGGGTTAACAGGTGAAGAAGATGTATCAAATGTCAAAGTGAACTTTAAATCCTTAGCAGAGATCCTGCAAGAGGATGCGCTCTTTTTAGAATACGACGAAAAAACTAGGAACAAAATCCGCTCCGCTTTTCGCCTGCCGCCTATTTACACAGGCGAGTCTCAAGACTATAACAAAGCCACAGCAGATACTGCGCGTAAAACAACAGAGGAGCAAGTATTTCAGCCAGAGCGGCATCTCATTACAGGGAAACTTAATACCCTTTTCCTGCCGGACCTTGATATATGGCATGTCCGCTTTCTATTAAATGGACCTGATTTTAGAGATCCATTAGAGATCGCCAAGGTTCTTACGCCATTTATTCAAGCTGGGGCAGTGTCACCAAACGATTTGCGAGATCTGGCGGGACGCATTCTTGGGAAAACGTTAGAGGAATGGCCAGAGGAGCTCTATCACCGGCCTTTAGAAAGCCGCATCAAATCAGCTGAAGAACAGCCTCAATCAGAGCCGAACCAGCTGGAGAAATAAACAGAAGGACGTGAGCTTTTTTGAAAGGGGGTGAACATATGCCAAGAGAATTAAAAAACGCAAAAATCACACATGTTTCCTACGTGGACAGGGCAGCAAACCAAAAGAAATTCTTTTTAATGAAAGCAAAGAAGAGGCATCCTGACTTTCATAAGGAGATCAGTGTCCTCACAAAGGCAGAAGATGCTCATCGCCTCGTGTATGGTGTCGTGTATGAACCGAATACTCCAGATGCACACCAAGACTTTATGTCAGCCAAGGAAATTGAAAGAGCGGCACACGGTTTTATGAAGGATGCCCGTCACATTGACAAACAGCATGATTTTCAAGATGGTGTTGGCGAAGTCGTTGAATCATACATTGCCCCGGCGGATTTTGAAGTAGGCGGGGAATTGATTCAAAAAGGATCTTGGGTGCTTGTGACAAAGGCTTCACAAGATATTTGGGATCAAATTCAGCAGGGCCACATTACAGGCTACTCAATGGCTGGGACGGCGGACATCGTGGCAATAGAAGAACAAGATCAGCTCCTATCTCAAGGCACGAATGAGAGAGGGCTTTTTTCTTTGCTGAAAAATTTCTTTTTGAAAGAGGAAGGTGCAAACATGTCACAACAATTTTGGAGCGTTTTAGACCATCTGCTGGAAACCTTACAGTCGAGTGATGGTGATGAATCTAGCGTAAGAGCTGCGCTTGAACAATTGATACCAATGGTGCAGGATGTTTTGAAGACAGATGATGTGCTTCAAACGATTGGCGAAAGGCCAGCATCCGTTCAAAAGCAAGATGCCGGATTGACGGCGGATCAGGTGCGCGAGCTGGAAAAAGCAAAAATGGCAATCGAAAACGTCTTGCAGCAAGCGGAAAAACCAGAGACAGGTCAAGAAGAAGAACCAGTCCAAAAGGTGCTGGAGCAAGTGGTTGCGCCGATTCGCCATCAGCTCTCTTCATTAGAGAAATCAGCCAGCAGAGAAAAAGCAGCCATTTACCAAGTGCTTCAGCAGCAGCTTTTGCCTATTTCAGAGCGGATTCACATGCTTGAAAAAGCGCGGGGCATTTCAAAACAAACAATCCACGATACACAAAACGACAGGACAAAGCCCATATGGGATGGCTTACTATAAGCCTAAATAAGGAGGAAACAGTGTGAGAAATCAAGAGTTGATTCGCAAGGCTGAAATGACACTTGCCAGCTTAAAAACCGGCGGTCTCATGAACGCAACCCAATCCAACACATTCATTAGAATGATGCAAAACACACCAACCGTTTTAAATGATGCACGCATCATTCCGATGGAAAGTGATTCACAAAAAATCGAAAAAATCGGCTTCGGCCAGCGTATTTTGCGCCCAGCAGAAGAAGGAAAAGCGCTTGATGCAAAAGACCGTGTTGTCCCAGCGACAAGCACTGTCCAGCTAAATGCGAAAGAGGTCATTGCAGAGATTCACATGACCTACGACAGCATTGAAAACAATATTGAAAAAGACGGGATTCAGCAGACCATTATGCAAATGCTGGCGGAACGAGCGGCGGTAGATATTGAAGAGCTGATCGTCAATGGTGATACAACATCATCAGATCCGTTTTTAGCTCAAATGGATGGCGTAAGAAAACAAGCAGTATCTCATATTGTAGATGCAAATGGAGCAGAAATTAGCCGACAAATGTTCAAACAAGCCTATAAAGCGATGCCATCAAAATATTTACGTGTTCCTCAGGATTTCCGTTTCTACACATCTCCAAGTTTAGAGGTCGAGTGGAAGGATCAAGTAGCAAACCGTCAGACTGGCTTAGGAGATGCGGCAATTCAAGGCGGACTTTCCTCTGCATTTGGTGTCCCGGTCAAAGGCCTTGCCAATATGCAGCCATATGACGAAGCAGGAACAGACGTATCAGATATTTTACTGACACACCCTAAAAACATTATCGTAGGTTTTTCTCGCAATATTCGTATTGAAGTAGAAAAAGATATTCGCAGCCGTAAGTTTATTATCGTCCTGACAGCGAAGCTAGACAGCAAATTTGAGGAAGAGGATGCTGTAGCAAAAGTGATGAAAGTGAAAGAGTAGGTGACGGCAGACCATGATCATTTCTGCTGAGGAAGTACAAGCCTATTCTGTATTTGATCGTGTGAAAAATCGATCTGTAGAGAGACTGACAGCAGATATTATCGAAGCAGAAGCTGCAGTATTTCAGATCGTAGGTCACGATTTCACAAGTGAAAAATATCAGCCCCTCCCTGAAAAAGCAAGAATCGCATTATTAAAAATGGCCCAATATTTTGCCATGCTGAATGATGACGAATCTATGGTGAAAGGCTTTACGTCAGAAAAAATGGGCGATTATTCATATGCGAAGGCAGCTGATCAAGTCAAAGGCAGACCTCATGTGTATGCCCTGCTTGTCGATTACATTGAACCATCGCTCACTGGCGGAAGTGCCAAATTAAAGGTGAGATCATTATGAGTTATCAATCTTTATTAACGGATCGCTGTGATCTTTTTCACCTTGAATACGAGGAGGCTGCCCGCGGGAAATTTGGGATTCCAGCTGGGGATTTGCAAATAACACTCACTTATCCTGATGTTCCAAGCTTGAGAAATCTCTCTTGCTATGTCATAGAAAAAAGTCAGTCACTCGTGCAGGAAGAACCGAATACAGTGATTTATCAGTCCTATCTTGTCCATTTTCCTTTAGCAAGTGATATTCGCTTGCATGACAAAATAGTATGGAACGGGGTTTCACTCAAATTACAGCAGCCCAAAATAGTGAAAAATCATCACATTGAAGTGATGGCAGTCAGGAAGGAACATCTATGAAAATTGATGGACTAGACCGGCTGCTTTCACAGCTGCAGACGGCATGTGATGGCGGCTTAAAGGCAGAATATCAAGAATGGTTGCAGGAGATGGGCTTACAGCTTTTAGACATCATTCAGGATGAATTAATCAAGGAGAATGCTGTCGATACAGGCCGGCTTCTAAGCTCCTTTAGACAAGGTGACAAGGAGAATCATTTCCTCATCTCACGAGGCGGTCTCACGCTTGAAGTGGGGACGCAGCTTGATTATGCCTCATATGTCAATGACGGACATGCCACTTCTTCAAATGGAGAGCGAAGATGGGTGCCTGGCAGGTGGGCTGGCAGCCGCTTTGAATATGATCCGAATGCAAGTACAGGAATGATACTTGCATCTCAATGGATGAATGGAAATGGCTACTGGGACCATGCTGTCATGCTCTATGAGCAAATGTTTGAACATTCGCTAGATCGGAAGCTTCAAAGCTGGATCGATCGACATTTTGGGAGGTGATTGAATGAATCAAGAAGTCGGGGCAATCATGCATTTTATTTACACAAAATTTCCTGTAACAATGTATGATCGTCTTCTGCCAGAGCGCTTTCAAGTTCCGTCTGTTTATGTGCCGCCAGTGACAGTCATCAGCGGTCCAGATACGGTATCTACCTTTATGAAATCTTATTCGCTGCAAGTGAAAGTGTTTCATATCGATACAGAAAAAGCGCATGCTGCGGCAGAAACAGTCGTCGATGCATTGCTTGCTGATCGTCAAATCATTCAGATGATGAGTGAAGATGGAGAGGTGCTTGATGATTATGTCCGCATAAAAAGAGTGGAAACAAGAATCATAGATCAAGGCGTAGCAGCGATTGTCCTGACGTGGGATAGCAGCTATTGGTACAACCGAGACAAACAGCCAAGCCTTGAAAATATCAATTTTTCAGATGGGGTGATCAAACGTGAGCAAGACTAAAAAAGCACAGCTCGATCAAACAGCTGGCAAAGAAAAAGAATTTGGCTTTTCATTTGAAGCCTTAAAAGAGCACAGTAAGGATCTTTTTGGGGTAAAACCAGAAATCCTTGAAGGTGCTCTTTTTTATATCAAACATCAACCAATTACAAAAACAGAAGCAAAGAAGCACATTGATGCTTTTTTGTCCAAGGAGGTTTAAAGGATGAACGGAGGCACTTTTACACCAGGGACAGAGAAAAAGCGTCCTGGCATTTACTTTAATTTTAAAACAACAGCAGAGCAGCGAATTACTTTAGGCGATCGAGGTACGGTGGCACTTCCTCTTGTGATGAGCTGGGGAGAACCAAAAACCTTTATTTCCATTTCCAATATGGAAGACTTAAATAAAAAGGTCGGACTCAACATTGATGATAAGTCACTCCTTCTTTTCCGTGAAGCAAAGAAAAAAGCACAAACAGTCTTGCTTTACCGCTTAAATGAAGGGGAGCCAGCCAAAGCCGAAATCGCTGAAAATTTTGTGGTTACAGCAAATTATGGCGGCCTAAAAGGAAATGAGATCACAGTACAAGTCGCAGAAAATGTACTTGATAGCACAAAGCGCGACGTTATCACCTATCTTGGAACAGATATTGTCGATAAGCAGGTTGTTACTGATGTCAAAGATCTTGTGAAAAACAAATATGTTCAATTTTCTGGTGAAGGTGAAGCGGTTATCACAGCTGGTGTGGCACTAAGCGGCGGGAAAAATGGTGTGGCAAGTGTCGCAGATTACACAGCTTTCCTAGAAGCAGCCGAAACAGAATACTTTGATGTCATTGCTCTTCCGGTCGATAATAGCGAGCAATTAAAAGCAACCTTTGCCTCATTTATCGAGCGTTTACGTGATAAGCAAGGACGTAAGGTGCAAGGGGTTGTCGCCAATTATGCAGCTGACCAAGAGGGGATCATCAATGTCACAAGCGGCGTTGTTCTAGAAGACGGAACAGAACTGACGCCTGCTCAAACAACAGCATGGGTCGCAGGTGCAAGTGCAGGAGCGAACTTCAATCAGTCACTTACCTTTGTTGAATACGAAGGAGCAGTAGATACATTAGAACGCCTTGATAATGACCAAGTAGAATACCGATTATCACAAGGGGAGTTTCTTTTCACCTTTGATGCGCGGGACCGTACTGTGAGCGTTGAAAAAGATATTAACTCCTTAACAAGCTTCACGGCTGAAAAGAACCAGCAAATGGCGAAAAACAAAATCATTCGTGTGCTTGATGCGATCAACAATGATTTAACGTTCGAATTGAAAAATTTGATTAAATTACGTAAAGCCAATGGCAATGACATTCCAGCATCAGATGATGGTGTGCAGCTTGTGAAAACACTCATTACGCAGTATCTCACACAGCTTCAAGATGGCAGCGGCATTACAGGCTTTAACTCAGAAACAGATATCGTGATTGATCTCAATGAAGATCGTGATGGATTTATCATCGATTTAGCGGTTCAACCAGTAGATGCAGCAGAAAAATTCTATTTCAATGTGGAGGTGAAGTAAGATGGCTTTTAAAGCGCAAAATACTATTTCAGGTAAAGAAGGTCGTCTTTTCTTAGAAGGTGAGGAGCTTGCATTTATCAAAACCTTCGAAGCAAATGTGGAGAAAAACAAATCAGAAGTCAATGTCATGGGCCGCCGAATGACTGGTCATAAAACAACCGGTGCAAACGGAACAGGAACTGCGACGTTCTATAAAGTCACATCACGTTTCGTGCAATTAATGCTCAACTATGTGAAAAAAGGGGAAGATCCTTATTTCACTCTTCAAGCTGTGCTTGAAGATAAGTCATCTGGCCGAGGCACAGAGCGTGTGACATTATTTGATGTCAACTTTGATTCAGCTAAAATTGCTGGACTGGATGTAGATTCAGAGGCACTTGAAGAAGAAGTTCCTTTCACATTCGAGGACTTTGATCTGCCTGAGAAGCTGAAGAACTCTTTCTAATTAAGAAAAAGCATTAAGAATGACTAAAAAATATGTTATTTTTCATTTAGTCACGGGTATGCTATAATTCAAAGAGAACGAAATTGTATGTATATTATATCCAATAAACAGAAGAGTATGGTTATAAGCAAAGTCATTTGCATAGAATAAAAAGAAGCCAGGATGCGCTAACATCCCGGCAATGTACAATTTCGCCCATCAAGGGGCTGACTAATCGAATAGGATTTTCAGGATAGACTTTCCCTTTTACCTACCAAAGCTCAAGGGGGAGTCTATTTTTTGTCTATATACGTCAACAGGGCAATGATAAATGACCCGAATGCAAGCATTAACATAAGCGCTTGAAATGTTGACATGAGCATCACCCCCTTCCAATCGGGGATGAGCCAGACACCCTTGAGCAAGCCGTTCAATTGTACGATTTATATTATACATGAAAAGATTGGAAAGCACATTCAAAAATGGATGTGCTTTTTTGTATTCAAAAAATATAACAAAGGGAGTTTTTAAACATGAGCGAAAAACAAACATTTGATCTTTCATTTTTTATGCCAGGACAAACAGTAGAAGCGGAAGAAGTCAAAGTGCTGATTTCTAAGCGTTTTGTTGATAAAAAAGGGAATGTCATTCCTTTTGTCTTCAAAGCAATTACAACTGAACGTATTGATGAATTAGAAAAAGAAAACACAACGTTCAAAAATGTCAAAGGCAGAGGACGCGTGAAAGATTTAGACAGCCAGCGCTTCTATGCACGTATTGCCATTGAATCCACCATTTATCCAGATTTCCGCTCAAAGGAATTAAGAGAAGCCTACAGCACGCAAGACCCAGTTGAAGTAGCAAAACGTGTACTGTCTGTCGGCGGGGAATATGCGAACTGGTTAAACAAAGCCATCGAAATCAACGGATTTGAAGACGAGATTGAAGATTTAGAAGAAGCAGCAAAAAACTAATAAAAGATGGGGATAAAGAAGCGGTGTTTTTATATTACGCCATGCACGAGCTTCACTACTCCCCATCTGAACTCCTTGATTTATACGAAGCACCAAGGCAATTCAAAGCGTTCCTATTCGGACTCATCAGCTACAAACTCGACATGCTAGAAAAAGAAGCAAAGAAAGGAGGGAAATAAACTGGCGAAACTTACTGCACGATTTGAATTAGAAGACAAAGTGTCGAAGAAGCTTTTACGCATTCAGAAACGGTTTCAAACGTTTGAACAGCGGCTCAAGCCCTTTAGAAAACCGATCAAAATAAGCCTGGAAATGGATGAAAAGAAGTTAAGAAACTTCAATGTATCGATGCGTAAATTTTCAGTATTATCGATAAGTCTAGATCAAGGAATCTATCGTGATTTAAAATCATTCACAAATCAATTGAACAACATACCAAATCATCTTGTCATATCCATTCAAGCAAAGGGACTAGATTTCATTAAGTCTAGCATGGATCGCTTGAAAAAAGCAGGAACAAGTCCACTTCTGATGACATTTAAACTAAACGATCAATTGTCAGGAAAAATATCATCGATCAAAAAATCAATCCTTCAGCTCATGAACAGAACATACTATATGAGATTAAACACGGTTGATCAAGCCACCGCTGCGATTCAACGAATCAAAAAGACACTAAAAAGCTTGACGATGTCTAAACATGAGATCAGAGTGTCTGTTCAAGATAATGCAAAGAGTAAGTTGAAAAAACGAGATCAGACAGACTCGGTTGTAAAAGAAAAGAAAATAAAAAAGGGACCTAATGCAACAGCCGCTACGAAAACGAATGAAAACAAACAAAGCTGGTTGGGGAATTTGGGAAACAAGGCGATAAAGGAAATCGAAAAGTATGCAGGTGACGTTTCAGATAAATTGAAGGAAAAATTGAGTCCAAGAAACTTTTGGGACAATAAGGCACTTCCTTGGATCGAAACGAAAATGGATGAGTACAAACAAGAAGTGATCGGACGAATTCGTGAGAAGATTAAAATTAATTTTGAAGAAAAGCTAGATCAATTGGTGAGTAGTGGATTAGATCGCCTCTTCGGTACAAATAACCAAGCAAGTGAAAATAACAGTACCCCTGTAGCGCCAACACCAACATCAACACCAACACCAACAAATCCAGCCCCTAAAACGAAGCCGCAGCCACGGGGTGGAAAAGGTTTGTTTCGTAATAGTTGTTGCCCTTGTTGTGCTAGAGGATTAAGCAGGAGAGGATCTACTAGAACTAAAAATAGAAATGGTCGTTCGCAAAGACAGCCAACAAATCCAACTGGTACAACAAGAGCTGAAAGAAATAGAAAACCTCCAAATAGATTAGGGAAATTGAAGACAAACGCAGGTAAGTTATTTGGGAAAATCCCTAGTGGACTGAAGAAAGGCGCAGGTATCGCAGCTTCAGTTGGGGGACTTACTGGTTTGGTGAAAGGTAGCAAGGGGTTAAGTGGATTAGGAGATGCGGTGAAAAATATCGGTCGAGGGAGTGGGAAATTATTAAAGAGAGTACCAATTCTCGGTAATTTACTAAGTACCACAAATTTAATCGGTATGAACAAAGAGAATGCTGGTGAAAAAGTAGGTGCGACAGGAGGAGGTATCGCCGGGGGAATGGCAGGTGCCGCGACAGGTGCAGCTATCGGGAGCGTTGTTCCGGTAGTAGGAACAGCGGCCGGTGGCTTAATAGGCGGTATTCTTGGAAGTATGGGTGGCGAATCTATCGGTGAAACGATTGGAAAATGGTTTGATGGAGGCGGCTTTGAGAAAGTTGGTCAAAAGGCCATTGAAATTAAAAATCAAATTGTTGAAATTTGGTCAACAGTTGCCGATTGGTTCACAGAAAATGTTTGGACGCCATTAAGCAGCGCAGTCGTCACAGTAGCAACCACCATTTGGTCAAGTCTAGTCAATGCATGGACATGGATTCAAGAAACATTCAGTGCAGTCGCAGGCTGGTTTATCGAAAACGTCTGGACACCATTAAGCAGCGCAGTCGTCACAGTAGCAACCACCATTTGGTCAAGTCTAGTCAATGCATGGACATGGATTCAAGAAACATTCAGTGCAGTTGCGGGCTGGTTTATTGAAAACGTTTGGACGCCATTAAGCAGCGCAGTCGTTACAGTCGCTACAGGGATTTGGACAGCGTTATCAAATGCATGGAAAACGATACAATCGATCTTTGGAGCTGTATCGTCTTGGTTTATGGATAATGTGTGGAACCCGCTTGTAGACACCGTTGGAACCATTAAAGATAGCATTGGGAAAAAGTTTGAAGAAGCGTATAAAGTGGTGACAGATATATGGGATGGATTATCCAAATGGTTTGAGGACAATATTCAGAAGCCGATTGGAAAAGTAGCAGAAGCCATAAGTGATGGGTTTTCTGCAGCGTTTGGTTGGGTTAAAAAGATTTTTGACAAAGCAGGCGGTATTGTAGATGTAGTAATAAATTGGATTGTTGGGAAGAAAAAACCTGATAATAATGCCACAGGCGGCTATATCACCCAGCCAACCTTATCATGGGTCGGAGAAGCCGGTAACGAATTTGTCATTCCAACTCAAAATAACAGAGGACGCGGGAAGATGCTGCTTGCACAGGCGGCTTCTCACCTTGGAATGTCTGTTGTGCCAAGTAGCAGCGGAGCAGCAAGTCCAGTTTCGAGCTCTCCAGCTCCAGCAGCTCCAAATGCTTCTGTCGGTTCAATTGGCGGCTCGGTCTCAATGAATGGAAACATTCAAGCTGCCAGCATAGGTGAGCAATTTAATCATGATTTTGAACAAGGATTAAATCAAAAGGTGATTTCGCTTGATCAATGGAAGCAAAAAAATATTCAACAGCCATTTGGTCAATTGACATCAGACTCAGGAAAGTATGGTGAGCAAACGGTTTCTGCTTTTGCGAATGGTCAGCAGATGACACCAACAGGAACAGATAGCTTTTTGAAAAATCATGTAAAAGCACCCTACCAGCAAGTGATGACAGTCTCACCAACATGGGGTTCTGGAACTGTTACTGGTTTTGCAACAGGTCAAAATGCCACATCAATTGGCACGAGCCAATACGTAGATCAACACGTCAAACAACCATTCCTGCAAGCCAAACAAGAATCGCCAGGCTGGGGTTCAGGAATGATCGATGCCTTCAACAGCGGCATGCGTTCGAAAGCAAGTGAAGTCACGCAAGCTGCCAAAGAAATGGCGAAGAAAGTAGAGCAGGCGTTTAGAGAAGAATTAGACATTCATTCCCCTTCACGTGTCATGATGAGTCTTGGGAAATTTGCATCGATTGGTGTAGTCAAAGGTCTTGATTCAATTGATGTGAAAAAGTTCGCTGAAAATCAGGCTGGTTCATTAATCGGGGCCTTCAGCGGTATGGGTGCTTCAGGTCTCAGTGTTCAGCAATGGCTCATGGCTGCTTTAACGGCAACCGGTACATCGATGAGCTGGCTACCTGGTTTGATGACCATTGCGCAGAACGAGTCACGTGGAAACCCGAAAGCGATCAACCTATGGGATTCTAACGCCAAGAGAGGAACGCCGTCAAAAGGATTAATGCAGACCATTGACCCGACATTTAACTCCAATAAAGGCAAAGGCATGAATGATATTTGGAACCCAATTCATAATGCCGTAGCAGCCATTAACTACATTAAGGGCAGATATGGAACAGTCTTCAATACGCCGGGATTACGGAGTATGAGAAGAGGCGGTCCTTATAAAGGCTACGCAAATGGCGGTCTGATTACGAAGGAGCAGGTAGCTAGAGTCGGTGAAGGGAACAAACGCGAATGGATTATTCCAGAAGAAAGAGGCATTCGCGGGAGATATTTATTGACGCAGGCAGCCAAGGCGCTTGGGATGCAAGTATATGATCCATCAAATGCATCTGCTCCTTTACCAGAATCACAGATGCAGCAAGTGACCTCAGCTCAGTCAGCTGGCAATACAACATCGTCAGGTACTAAACAAATCACGATTCAATTCAATGGAGATCAGCATTTCCATAATGGACAAGACCAACAATCGCTTGTCGAAAAAATTAGACAAATGCTCGTAGACGAACTGGAAGTAGAGCTTCATACAGGAACGAAGGGAGTCGTGATCGATGGGTAAGTCAGTGTATCAATTGTGGATTTCCCAAGGAAAGGATAAGTTGCGATTCCCTGTCCTTCCATCCGAACTCGAAATCACAAATCATGTACAAAATGAAACAGTGAAGGTCGCCTCTTTTGGAGAACTGACCTTTATTGATGTACCAGCAGCTAAACAAGTATCATTCACATCATTATTTCCTAAGAAATATTCGCCGATTGCTGAATATAAAAGCATTCCATCACCAGAGAATGCGATAGCGAAAATTGAACGAATGATGCGTTCGAAAAAGTCCGTGCGATTGATTGTTACAGGGACAAAAATCAATATGACGTGCAGCATTGAAAGCTTCACCCACAAGGAGGGGTCATATGATATTGGTGATCGTGAGTTTACGATTCAGTTAAAGGAATACAAAACCGCTTCGCCTAGGAAAATCAAACGAAAGAAAAAAGCGAAACAAACCAAAAAGAAAAGACCCTCAAAATCACCACCAAAATTGTATACCGTCAAAAAAGGCGATACCTTGTGGGCCATTTCAGGCCGGTTTTATGGCGACAGTACAAAATGGCGGCGTATTTGGAATGCGAATAAAGCAGCGATGATTAAACGAAGTAAACGCAATCTTAAACAGCCGGGACATTGGATTTTTCCTGGACAAAAATTGAAAATACCACAATAGGGGGGCTGACATTGATTGAGCTTTTTGCCATCAGAAGCGGCACCATGTATGAGCTTGTCACAGAGAGTGTGACACTTCAGGGGCAAAGGTATCAAGCCCCTCGCTCTATTCAGGCAAATATTATCACAAAGCAAGGCAGTCAAACATATTACCGTGTCTCAGAAGGGGACACGGTTCTTTTTAAATGGAAAGGAAAAGAGCTGTTCAGAGGCATTGTGTTTTCCCGGACACCTGTTGAAGGCAAGCTGACCTTTACCGCATACGATATGCTCCAATATTTAGTGAAAAACCAAGATGTATATGTTTTTTCGAATCAAAGAGCAGATCAAATCTTGAGACGGATTGGAACTGACTTTCAAATTCCAATGACCTCCATCGCAAATACAGGACATGTCATGAAATCACTGGTCTTTAAAAATGACACGAGCTTGTATGACATCATTCTGAAAGCATTGAAAGAAACGAAGCGGCAAACCGGCAGAAACTATCAAATTTATTCTGCTAAAGGCAAGATGGGGCTGAGAGCTTGGCCCGATCCAGAGGACGTATGGGTCATTGAATCAGGCGTCAATCTCATCGGTTATCAGTACAGCACCTCCATTGAAGAGACAGCAACACGCGTAAAGATGCGCACGTCTGTAGATGAACAGGGGAAGAATAAGAAAAAAGGCAGTAAATCCGAGATTGTGGTGGTCGAACAGGATAAAGCAGGTCAGAGTAAATACGGCATTTTACAGCATGTTGAGACGGTAACAGGTCAAATCAACCAGCCGCAGCTTCAAAAAAGAGCCAAAGTACGGTTATCAGAGAAGAAAGGCGTTAAACAAGAAGTGAAAAGCATACAAGCGCTAGGAATTCCCGAACTGCAAAGCGGTCTCCCAATCTATTTGAAAATCCCTGAAATCAACGTAAAAAAAACCTACTGGATCGATCAAGACAAGCATGAATTCAATGGAGTGAAACACACCATGACCATTGATGTTGTTGAGAAAAATTCCATGCCAAAGGGGGATCAAGCGTGAGATTAAGTGAAGCGATTAAACGATTAGCAGTTAATGCAGTAGACGCTGCCTCTCCCATTGATCTTGTCATTGGAGAAGTCAAGGCGGTTTCACCACTTCATATCCGATTAAATGAAAATCATAAGCTGATCATTCCAGAAGAATTACTGATTTGGCCGAAGCGCTTAAATAAGGGCGAGGATGATGAACTTAAAACGGGAGACAGTATTATGGTGCTCACAATGGCAGGGGGACAGTCCTTCTACATCATCGACAAATTGTAAGGGAGGTGATGGACGTGGCACTTTCACCAGAGGAAGAAATCGAGGAAACAGAAGAAGACGAAGAGGTGGAAACCTCAACGACGTATCGCATAGATTTTGAACATGGCAGGCTGACAAACGAAACCATTTCAGGCATAGAGGCGATCCGGCAATTCATTTACATGACATTGCGGACAGAGCGTTATGCACATCCTATCTACAGCCATGACATTGGCACTGAAATTCAGGAGCTTTTGACAGATACAGAAGCCACGGATGAATACAAAGAAATGGAGATTCCAAGATTGCTAGAAGAATCACTGATCGTTGACGAGCGGATTGATCATATTGAAGAGATAGAGGTCACGAAGCAAAATGACTCGTTTCACGTCAAACTAGCCATCGTCACAGATGAGGGCACATTAGAAATAGAGGAGGTGATGGAGGGCGATGTTTGAGGAACAAACGTATGAAGCATTGATGGAAAGAATGCTGGACAGACTGCCAGATGACGTGGATAAAAGAGAAAACAGCGTGATTTGGAATGCCTTGGCACCTGCTGCTGCTGAACTGGCACAGTCCTATATTTGGCTTGATCAAGTATTCGAGCTTGTCTTTGCTGATACAGCGCAGGGAGAATTTTTAGATCGACGGGCTGCTGAAGTAGGGATTGAAAGAAAGCCAGCCACCAGAGCAGTTTGGTCAGCATCCATTCAGCCAGAGAACATCAACATCCCAGCTGGCTCACGTTTTTTTATTGAAGACGTTTATTTCCAATATTCGAAGGATGGCACGCTGGAATGCGAGACATCTGGTACAGCCGGAAATGGCCAATTAACAGGTCAGCCGCTGCTATCCCTTGATACGATTCCAGGACTTGAATCAATGATCATGAAAGAACTGGTGATACCAGGGCAAGAGGAAGAAGATGACGCTTCTTTATATGATCGATACTTAATACGCGCAAGGCGAGAGGCTGTCAGTGCCAACAGAGCGCATTATAAAAAATGGGCCGAGGAAGTGACCGGTGTTGGCAGAGCGAAAGTGTTCCCGCTTTGGAATGGAGAAGGAACGGTCAAAATTGTCATCACAGACGGCAATTTAGATGTAGCATCAGATCTCCTTGTCAAAAGGGTACAAGAGTATATCGATCCAGTGCCAGGAGAAGGAGAAGGGCAAGCGCCTATTGGCTCAAAAGCAACTGTTGAAAGCGCCAAGTGGCTGGATATCGACATAGAAGTGGCAGTCGAACTTCAAATGGACTGGACCCTTGAAGGAGCACAAAAAGAAATAGAAGAAAAGGTCAAAGCGCTATTAAAATCAATCGCATTTGAAAAGAGTACCATTCGAATGTCCGCATTAAACGATATTCTGTACCATTCAGAAAGTGTGTCAGATTATGCAAACGTCTTACTGAACGGTGAGTCGAAAAACTTAGCATTACAGGACATTGAAATACCGCGTCTTAGGCAGGTGAAGGTTATTGAGCAAACAGGATGAAATGAAAAGCTACTTGCCGCCATATTTTACAGAGATTTATGAAGTGGATCATTTACTAAAGACAGAGGCGCCGGAGTTTGAGCAATTGGACGAATCCATTTTTGACTTAACGGATCAGTTCTTTCCTTTAACAGCGACGTGGGGATTGAATAGGTGGGAAAGAATGCTCAAGGTGCAGCGGGAATCAGATGATTCAATTGAACTGCGAAGGGCACGCTTACTCAATATGATGTCGAATATTCCGCCGATCACGTATCTTTCATTAGAGAAATCAGTGAATCGATTTCTTAAAAATCCAAGTGCGATCATCCGTCTCACAGCCAATCGCTATCATTTTGCCTTACGTGTAAACCTAGATGACCTGCAAAACACAAGATATATTGTCGAAATACTCGAAACGTTAAAGCCAGCACATTTGGCGTATACGTTCACCGCCATTCATCATACCGATGTTCATGAAAAAAATGAACATCACCAGAGGCTCACATTGCGAAGCAGAGTGGGTTTTTTCGATCATATCCCGATTTTACTCAATGGTGAATTTGTATTAAATGGAGCGTTCTACCTCAGCGGGACACGAGGCACAACGGATGTTCCTACTCGTTTTCGACATTCGTTGAAGATGAGAATGCCGATTCAACAAGAGAAGGAAACAACATACCGCATGAACTATGTCATGACTGGTTCAGCGCATGAAACGAAGCAAGCAGCAGCACTGACTTTGCACGCAAAGAACCAGCTTCCGCATCACACCAAAAAGAGGATGATGTTCCGCCTGCCAGTACATGTTCAAAATGAACAGGGCGGCAGCTTACTGATCAAGGATCATTACTGGATTCTCGATGGATCCGTTCCGCTTGACGGATCAAAAATGCTAGCAGCAACTTCTAAAAAAATAGAGCTATAAGGAGGATCACAATGGCTGATCAATTAACCGTAACAACACTGTACGCACGTCAACAAATGGCAAAGGCAAGAGCAGAAGGAACAAAACTCACAAAGGTCGTCAAAATGGCATTCGGAAATGGGGGAACAAAGGATGGAAAACCGATCTCTCTTGACGGTACAGAACAAACACTCAAAAAAGAACTAGTTCAAAAAAACATTGATTCGTTTACCTTTATGGAACCAGCAAAAATCCGCTACACCTGCACAATCGCCGAAGGAGAACTCGCAGGAGAAGTCATCAACGAACTGGCACTTGTCGACGAAGCCGGCAAATTCACCGCCATCCGCACCATGACAGACAAACAAAAAGACGGCGACATCGAATTCGTTTTTGAGATTGATGATATTTATTAATGGAGGGGAAAGAAGTGGACATCAAAACACCTTTACCGTTTGAAACCTCTGACAAAGCTCATGCCAACTTGTTTAATCGTATGGTCGACACACTTGTTGAGAATGACAATGCACTCAGTAGACAAATAGCAGGAATCACAAATGAAAGCTTATTCAAGTTAACAGGAGATCAAGCCATTCAAGATGCATCAGTCAGCGGCGAGGAATATCCAATAGGCATTACGTTTATGGATATTGGCCAAGCCAATGATACGGGATATCCTACGAGATTTGGCTTTGTGAAAAATGAAAAATATAGTAACTTTCGATTTGTTCAATACTACTATGGGACTGGAAACGAAGCAGGCAGTTATTTTGATAGCACAGGTACGTGGTGCAGGCATTGGTGGACCGGATCTGGCTGGACAGAATGGCATAAAATCTCTGGTTTTCTCCATACCAATATTGGGACAACTGGTAAGCAGTTATTAACCAAAGGGGAGAACCAAAAAGTCCTCTTTAATAGGAAAATAAAAGATAGTCATAACAATTTTGATACTATGAATAATCGATTTATTTGTCCAGAAAATGGGATGTACTTGGTGAATGCAGGCGTATATATTGATAGCTTTCGAAGATACTGTAACTTTGAATTATCTATCTATTTGAATGGAAAAAGATATAAAAATATTGCGCATCACCGACAGAGTCCCGCAAGCCCATCTGATACATCGAGCTTAGGCGTGGGTCTATATGGTGCTGCCAATGTTCCGGCGAATAAAGGTGACTATTTAGAAATTTATTTATATATAGGATATGACGGAGATGTTAGTCGCTATGTATCTGATAATCCAGGTTGGTACAACTATTTCGACATTATGGAATTAGGCGGCCGAAATTTCCCAAGAGTGTAGGAGGATTCTGATGATTTTATATGAAGCCATTAAGTATAAATATCCCGATGCGGACCCGCAAAAGGATTTTGAATTAAGAAATGACGGAGATGGTTCGTATATAGACGAGTGGCACCTAGATGTGCCAAAGCCAACGGTAGAAGAATTGAAACAATGGTGGGAGGAATCTCAAATCAATCCAAGATACCAACTACCCCTTCCACTAGATTATCTAGCACAAGAATTAGCCAAAGAAAAGCTGATGAGAAAACAGCTTGAACACCAATGTGATTTTCTAACAAACGAACTAATGGCGCTAAAAAATGAGATCCTTTTATTTAAAGGAGAGAGTGAAACATGAATTATTGGGTAATGGCATTATATTTTCAATGGGTGCCACCTGGATTGGTCAAACAAGCAGTTGAACTAGGTGATTGTTCAATGGAAGATCTAAATGAAGGATATGAGCAAAGGATGCTCACTTTAGAGCAGCTACAAGAGATTGAACCAAGCATCAAAGCAAGGGAGTGAAAACTGAATGGAAATAAAAGAACCAAAACTTTTTGAGATGAATGATAAAGCGCATGCCGATTTGTTCAATGACATGGTCAAAGTACTACTTGAAAATGATACTGGATTATTAGAGCAGCTCTTAAAACATACAAATGATGCGAGAGTACACGCATCTGAAACAGAAAAGAAGAAATGGAATGATTCCCAGAGTTATAAGATCACAGCAGATAGTGGAAGACAGCTCATCAATGTGTCAGCAGGCGGAAGAATATTTGATGCGATAAAAGATAAAGGAACATGTACATTTTATGCAGCTGCTGGCGTGGAGGATTCTCCTGCCTCACCGAATGTCTCAATCAGAGGGCTGCAGACAGTAGGTCAAGAAAATATTGGCTCTGGCTTTGCAATTGATGTATCGGGTAATGCTTACTTTTTTTATTATCATACCGGACATACGTCGATTACATGGACAAAGCTGCCTACAGAAAGTGATAGGAACAGGTGGGATAACGGTCAATTAGTAAAAATCACACAAGATAATGGCAAGCCTTTTTATCATGGATTTGCTAGTAAGACAGACTATAATACCCTTACTCAGACAGGAATGTATCTCATATATAATCCTGGAGTAAACGGTCCACCATCCTTTAATCTAGTCTTTTTACTGGTCATGAGTTACGGCAATACATTAATACAAATAGCGTACGAATCTGTTTATGGGAAAAACACGTACTTTAGAGTTCGTAAACAGGATGCAGAAACATGGACTCCTTGGGAGAAGCAGATTACGCTATCAGATCTATTAGAAGGTACTTGGGAAACACCTGAAGAGATTAAAAGCAATTGGAAGGAATATGACCCTATTAATTTGCCAGTAAAATATCGCAAGAATCTCTTAGGGGAAATTGAGATAGTAGGTGCTGTAAAAGGGGGGATTTTAGGAAATAACCCAGTGTTTATTTTGCCTGAAGAATATCGGCCGCAGCAGGCAATCCATTTTGTAGGAGTCGCTTCAAGTATAGGGACTCCAGGAGTACCTCAATTCCATCGTACATTAATAGATAAGGATGGAAATGTATGTGTGCAATCTTCTTCAAATAACGTCAATCCGACTGAGTTTATTACATTTGGTTTTAAGTTTAGTACAAGATAATTCAATAAAACTGAAATGTGAAAGGAGAATCACATGGAGATAAAGACACCTCGTACTTTAAAAACCAGTGACAAAGCCCATGGGGATCTGTTTAATGACATGCTTAGGGGTTATTCTTTCTAATGATATGGGATTGTTAGAGCAAATCAATCAGCACATAGAAGATATAAAATCTCATGCATCCGAAACAGAAAAGCAGAAATGGAATCAATCTCAGCTATATAAAATGACAAATGATAACGGGTCCCAGTTGGTCAATATCCCTGCTGACGGCTGTATTTATAACGGGATTAAATCGTTAGGTGCTTGCTCGTTCTATGCGCCGGGCGCTTCTGGAATAGTCGATTCTCCTGCTATAGGCAATGTAGCATTTTAAAGGCCTAGTAGTATTAGTTCCAGTATCGGGTACAACTGGTCATAGTAAACTACTTATATATAAGACAGGAGAACTAAAGCTAACTGGTTTACTGTCAGCGAATGACAGTGCGGTATCTGGTTACTATCTAGACATGGTGGTCCCATTAAATTAAGGAAGTGATAAAAATGATACAAGTCTATGAATACAATCATCAATATGAACTGGTCAGACCGATAGAAGTGTTTGAGATCGATGATGAAGGAAATTATGTAATACCAGATCAATGTACAACAATTGCTCCACCCAATAATCCTTCTTTTTTTAAAGCAGCTATTGACCATGCTTAAAGGAGCTGATTTAGAATGATGTTTCCAACTGTAGCAGATATTAAATAATTTTGGGGCTGGCAGTGCTACGGCCCAGAGGATATTGCATTTTATGTAAGCATTGGCTGGATCTCAGCAGAAGACTATCAAGACATAACAGGAGACAAATACGAAGCCTAATGGCTTTATTTTTTTGCCGGAAAGAAGGTGATTCCAATAGAAGTAGATGTCGTCCAAAACTTAATGACACAAGGCCCATTTGCCGTTCTCTTTTGCTGGATTCTGTTTTATGTTCTCAATACAACAAAAGAAAGAGAAAATAAGCTCAATGCACAAATCGAGGCGCAAAATGAAGTGTTAGCGAAGTTTAGTGAGAAGTATGACGTTGTCATCGACAAACTCGATAAAATTGAACGGAATTTAAAATAGGAGGAAAAATCATGAAAACATTCGACAAAGGCACTGTGATTCGCACAGTGCTTCTTTTTCTTGCACTCATCAACCAAACACTTGTAATGTTTGGACAAACAGTTTTGCCGATTAGTGAGGAGCAAGTGCAAACCGCAGGAGAGGCACTTTATATTGCAGGTTCCACGATTTTCACCATGATCACAGCGATGATCGCTTGGTTTAAAAACAATTATGTGACCTACAAAGGACAGCTGCAAAAAGATGTCTTGAAACAAAGAGGGCTAACAAAATAATATTTGAAGGAGAAACAACATGGTAAAGATCATTCAAGCATACATCCCAAAACACAATCGCAACAGGCCAGGAAACGTGATGAAGCCGCTCTATATTACAGTGCATAATACATCTAACACTGCAAGAGGTGCGAATGCGGCGAGTCACGCAGCATTTGTTGCACGTTCAAGTACCGGCGTCAGCTGGCACTACACTGTCGACGATCAGGTGATTTATCAGCATTTACCGTTAAACGAAAACGGCTGGCACGCAGGGGATGGCAGAGGAACCGGCAATATGAAATCGATTGGAATTGAGATTTGTGAAAACGCAGAGGGCAACTTTGAACAAGCAGTTGAAAACGCTCAATGGCTCATTCGAAAGCTGATGGGAGATTTCGGGATTCCTTTATCAAATGTGGTGCCTCATAAGCATTGGAGCGGGAAAGAGTGTCCAAGGAAACTGCTCGGACGGTGGGAGCAGTTTAAAGCTGGAATAGCCATAGCTCATACTGGCAGCAAAAGCACAAGAAAGCCAGTTCAGGCAGAAAGCTTGAGCCACAAAGCACCCGTCTCCAAACAGAAATCGTCAAAGCTGCCATCTGGCATTTTAAAAGTAACCAAACCCTTAACAAAAGGACCTCAAGTCACAGCGGTGCAAAAAGCATTATCTTCCCTCTATTTTTATCCAGACAAAGGAGCAAAAAACAATGGGATTGATGGCTATTATGGACCGAAAACGGCGAATGCCGTTAAGAGATTTCAGCTCATGAACGGCTTAGCTGCAGATGGGATTTACGGACCAAAGACGAAGAACAAAATGGAACAATTGCAGAAGAAGTGATCATTCATGAAGTGCTATCAGCAAGTGAAGGGATTTTTCCTTGCTGATAGCTAATAAAAAATGACATCGTTTATGATATAATCACAAATCATTGAAGCTTTCATAAGGGGAGAGAAAAATGAAAAAAGAACTGTGCCAAGTCATAATGTTTTCAGGGCTACTCATTTATTTCATTTATCACGGAATGACGAGCGATTTCCCTGTGTCTTACACAATCATTCTCATCACGGCTTATGTCTCTGTGATCACGTACCGAATCATAAAGATATTAAGATTAAGAAAAAACAAAGAACAAACACAACTTTAAGAGATATATACATAAAAAAACCATCCTTGATCTCTCAAGAATGGTTTTTCGTATGGAGCATAGCGGGATCGAACCGCTGACCTCTACGCTGCCAGCGTAGCGCTCTCCCAGCTGAGCTAATGCCCCGGGATGTTTCAACAAATATTATTATATTTAATTCCCCCTTAGAATACAAGGGGGAAGGCTATTTTTTTATTTTTGATGAGAAATCTCTCAATTTTGTATTATGCATTATTTTTAACCTTGGGGACGACTTGGGGACGGAAATTTCCTATCTCTGAATTTGTGTTTCTCAGATGTTTAGGATCAAACTTGTTAAAGTGATTCGCCGCACTCTTTTTCATTTCATCTGTTACATGGCCATATATATCAGAAGTTGTTCTGGCGCTAGCGTGTCCGGCACGTCTTTGAATGGCACTTATGCTTTCGCCAGCTTCCATCAATAAAGCAACCATAGTGTGACGCAAATCATGTAAACGGATATTTTTTATTTTATATTTTTGCGTGATTCGATTCCATTTGGTAGTAGGTGTTGTGAAATAATAGGGCTTTCCAAAGCCACTGTGGAAAATGTATTGATGATCTCCGCCCTCCCAGGCATCATTTAGCTTTTCCTTTTCTCTTTTCCACATATGATAGTATAGAGACAATTCATTCATATACCAATCTGGCATTTGAACAAATCGTTTTGAACTTTTTGACTTAGGGTCTTTCACATGCGGTTTACCTTGAATGGTCTTTGAAAGAGATCGGTTTATTCTAAATCCACCAGCATCCCAATCCACGTCTAAATGCCATTCAAGTGCTAGACCTTCGCCTCGTCTCAATCCCCCTATCATCGCTGCTAAGAAATAAAGTCTCCATTTAATATCAACTTCTTCATATAGAATCTTAATACATTGAGCAGCTTCAAAATAGTTCATTTCCTTCTTCTCGTTGACTGGCAAGGGCAATCCCTTCATTGGATCAATCTTGATAATCTTCCATTCTTCAGCTGCGGTTTTAAAAACTACCTGCAGTAATTTAAAGATATCTAATATTGTTCTTTCTCCTAATCCTCCTGGCTTACCATCTTTTCTCGCACCATCCTTCGATAAATCATCTAAAAAGTCTACGATATGTAAACTCTTTATCCGTTCTATCCTCATATGTCCAAAAACGGGGAGGATATGATTTTTTAAGTGACGCCAATAAACATCTGATGTTGTCAAAGAGTAAGGTTTTCCGCTCTTTTGATAGAGCTTCTTTTCTTTCCACTTATTGATGAAGGATTCAAATGTTAGTTTTTCTGGCTCAATATATTCTCCAGAATGGACTTCCATCTTGAACTGATAAAGTTGATCAGAGAGGTATTCCTGCAATTTTCTTTTAGTTTTTAACAGTTTATGATCTTCTATACGAATAGTTTTATATTTTCTTAACCTTTTTCCATTAGCATCATATCCAGTTTCAACAACCAATCTAAAAGAATTACTTCCTCTTTTTTCAATGCTAGCCATATAAAACGCTCCTTGTCTGAGAAAAAATTTTTTGATAATAAAGGTTTAAACGGTGACTTGCAAATTGAGGAGTAACCTTAAAAATATTAAACACACCATGACGATCGATAAAAGCCAATCTCCCTAGATGGAACAGAACAAGAATTAAAGAGTGAACTTGTTCAAAAGGACATTGATTCATATGAATTCATGGAGCCGGCGAAGATCCGGTACACGTGCACCATCGCTGAAGGTGAACTTGCTGGGGAAGTCATTAATGAATTAGCTCTTGTTGATGAAGATGGAAAGTTTACAGCCATTCGTACCATGACAGACAAGCAAAAAGATGGTGACATTGAATTCATCTTTGAGATTGATGATATTTACTAGGAAAGGAGTGCTCATCGATGGATATTAAATCTCCTAAAGTGTTTGAAACAAGTGACAAAGCTCATGCGGATTTGTTCAATGACATGGTGAAGGTATTACTTGAAAATGATACTGGACTGTTAGAACAACTCTTTGGCCATATTGACGACACCAAGCCGCATGCATCCGAATCGGAAAAAAAGAAATGGAATGAATCACAGCTGTATAAGATCACAGCTGATGACGGAAAATACTTGATTTCTGTCCCAGCTGACAAAAATATTTATGATGCGATAAAAGACAAAGGGACCTGTACTTTCATTGCATCCCCAGGGGTAGAAGATTCCCCAGCACCCAGCAATGCCTATTTGAGAGGTATTCAGACGGTGGGACAAAACAACATCGGGACCGGATTTGCGGTAGACACATCAGGTAATGCCTATTACTTCTACTATAATTCTAGCCATATATCTATCACTTGGACGCAGCTGCCGACAGTTGCCGAAAGGAATAAATGGAATAATGGTCAGTTATATAGGCTCACACCAAATGATGGAAGAGTTGCGAGGGTTCCAAATGGTACCGATATATTCAAATTACCGACAGGTCCATACATGGGAGCTCAATTGTTGAATGCACCAGTGGATAATGATACGAGTTTCTATTACATCAATGTGATGGAGACAGCCTATGAACAAAATGAAGTAGTTTATAAACATATAGTAGCAACTAGGTCATTTGATAACATAACTTGGATCGGCACATTCCATGCTCAAGGTTTCAAAGGGTGGGAGAGGATTATAACCAGTGGAGATGCAAAACTCGATTGGAAGTTTCCGACGATCGGAAACGGATGGAAAACATATAAATCTGAGGTTAATAATGATTATCGGGTACGTGTTGCAAAAGATGCTTTGGGTATTGTCCATGTCACTGGTGCAATCGCAGGTGGGACAGTGGGTGATGTTCCAGCGTTTACGTTACCGAAAGGGTGTGAGCCACCATTCCCTATTTATAATGTGGGCATTGCATCTAGTACAGGAGGGTTTAAGGGACCGCAGTTTAGTCGTCAGTATATTGCAACGGATGGTCGATTTATCATACAAGACACAACCAGCAATAATGAATTCATAACTGTTAACTGCACCTTTAAATCGAAGGAGTGAACCATATGAAACCTATATACGCCTATGATGAAAATTTCAAGTATATACGTGGTGGGGATAGAGAAATACCCGATGATGCTGAAATTCCAGAGGGCTTTACGGATGTCCAACCCCAAGATGGGTTATATTCAGCGGAATACAATCCTGCAAGCAAGAAATGGAGCGAGTCAGCAACCCAAGAATACATTGATAGCTTACAAATAGAACAACCGCCGTATGATATTGATTTACTAAAGCAGCAAAATGCGGTCTTAACTAAACAATTGACTGAACTGTCAAAGGAAGCAGCTGCAGCTAAATTGCGTGAAGCACAAATAGCGAAACAATTGGCTCAACTCATGACTGAGATTCAGGAGTTGAAGGGTGGTGAAAAATCATGATATATCCAACAGTTGCGGATATAAAGCAGTTTTGGGATTGGAAGTGTTATGGCCCAGAGGATATTGCTTTTTATGTAGAAATTGGTTGGATTAACAAAGAAGACTATCAAGAAATAACGGGAGAACAGTACGAAGCCTAAAGGGGCTTTTTATTTTGCCTTCTTTAAGGAGGTGGACAAAGTGAAGGAGTAGGTGAGTATGGTGGAAATGGATTTGGCGCAATATTTAATGACACAAGGGCCGTTTGCGGTGTTGTTTTGTTGGGTGCTGTTTTACGTATTAAACACAACAAAGGAAAGAGAAAACAAGCTCAATGAACAAATCGAAGCGCAAAATGAAGTGTTAGCAAAGTTTAGTGAAAAGTATGATGTCGTGATCGACAAGCTCGATAAAATTGAACGTAATTTAAAATAGGAGGGAACATTTATGAAAAACTTCGACAAAGGCACTGTGATACGCACGGTGCTTCTTTTAGTTGCATTGATCAATCAATTTTTAGTTATGTTCGGTAAAACGCCTTTACCATTGGATGAAGAGTCCGTAAACAATTTAGCAGACGTTTTATATGTTGCTGTCTCGACACTCTTTACAACGTTCATGACGCTTGTCGCATGGTTCAAAAACAACTATGTGACACCTAAAGGACAGAAGCAGAAAGAAGTCCTAAAACAAAAAGGATTAACGAAGTAAGGAGCTGCCACGAGGTGGCTCTTTTTAATACATCAAAAGGAGACGATGAAAGTGGTTAAAATCATTAAAGATTTTATTCCAAAGAGTAACCGCAACAGACCAGGCAACTATATGAAACCTTTATATATTACTGTCCATAACACAGCCAATACAGCAAAAGGGGCAAATGCAGCAAGTCACGCTAGCTTTGTGAAACGTTCAAACACAGCGGTAAGCTGGCACTACACTGTGGATGAAAATTGTATCTATCAACATTTGCCGTTGAATGAAAACGGTTGGCACGTAGGAGACGGCAGAGGAACCGGAAACATGAAGTCAATTGGAATTGAGATTTGCGAAAACGCAGACGGCAATTTTGAAAAAGCGGTCGAAAACGCTCAATGGCTCATTCGTCAGCTGATGACAGAGCAAGGCATTCCATTGGCCAACGTTGTACCACATAAGAGATGGAGCGGAAAAAATTGTCCTCGCAAGTTGTTGAATCGTTGGGATTCCTTCAAAGCGGGTATTGCAACCGCTCATACAAGTAAAAAGGCAACAGCAACACCTGTAAAAAATACACTATCCAAGCCAAAAGCGAGTAAGCCTAAAAAATCACTTAACTTACCATCTGGCATCATTAAAGTGACCAAACCTTTGACAAAGGGCGCTGGAGTAAAAGCATTACAGGAGGCTCTGGCTGCTGTTTATTTCTATCCTGAAAAGGGAGCTAAAAACAACGGGATTGATGGCTATTATGGACCAAAAACTGCGAATGCGGTCAAGCGGTTCCAGCTGATGCATAGGCTTGCTGCTGACGGCATTTACGGACCGAAGACAAAAGCGAAACTCGAAGCACTCTTGAAGTAAATTAAAAGCCCTTCCGTTTTGGAGGGGCTTTTTTGTTTGTCTTTATTCAGTTCGATGTCTCATTTTATTGATCGTTCTAAAGGATGCTTCAACGCCAATGAAAACGACAAAGAAAATTATAATCCAACTAACCAAGTCTGCCCAAATATTGGACATGTTAATAACACCAAATTTACTTAACCCGGATTGGATCACAAATGAAATCAAGGCAGTTATAAACACAGACAGAAACCAATTTGTTTTTTTCAATTGAAACACTTCCTTTCAAAAATTAAAGGAATTTACAAACATACTTAGTTGTTTTATTTTCATTTTTGTAACGTTTGCAAAATTCGTGGCCGCCCATGTCTAAAAGCTTTTTACCTAGCCATGCTAGACCTGCGCCAGCCAATACTTTGGCCGCCCATATCACTAATGGAGCAACCATAGTTGTAACTTCACCTTTTTGCTGTGCAGCTAATTGATCTTGATACACTTTTTCAGCATCAGTTCCGGCCAATGATTCTAAATGATTTTTGATCTCTAATGAAATATCCTTTGGTAAACCAGCATTGATAACTTTGGATTCATCAAAGGAAAAAGTTTTATCTACTTCATTGTATGCAGCAGCTTCGAAAATAGCCTGTGCAATTCTTTGTTGCTTTTGAGGGTCCCATTGTTCTTTTGCTGATGCCTGACCAAAAGCAGATGTGATTCCAAGAGTCACAATAAGTGTTAATACAAGTGTAAGTTTTACATTGAGCCTGCGCAATAAACCGTTCATACTAAACATCATCCCCCTAAAAGTATTGTCCTACACCCGTATGGTAACAATTAACAGGATATATTTTCCATACTTTTTATAAAAATGGTAAAAATATACTAAATGAAATCCCCGTCATTTGTGACGAGACTGTGAAGTGATTATTACTTGGCTATTCTTTCTTTTCCTCATCTTATTTCAAATTCTTTAACCATTTTACATTTTAGGTTTTTTGTTGAGAAATAACTTTGAAAGTTAAAAATATGTTGTATAATAAAAAATTAAGAATATTTGTCATTAGATTACAGGTTCGGAGGTTAAGGTAGTGTCCAAATACAAATTTGAAATAGATAAACTAAAATCATTAGAGAAAAATGAAAGCAAAAACCCTTTTGTTGAACAGCGAAGGCAGGCTTTGACTATATTCTTACATGTTGAATATGAGATGTTTACTGTAATATAAACCAAGTACAATTATTAATAAATAGAGGAGTATTTATGAAGTTAAATGAGTTTGCAATTGGACAGAAGTTCGAAACTAAGTCATTCAAATTAACAAAGGAAGATATTATAAGATTTGCAGGAGAATTTGATCCTCAATATATGCATTTGGATGAGGAAAAAGCAAATCAGGGAAGATTTAATGGAATCATTGCTTCTGGAATACAAACGCTAGCTATTTCATTTAAGCTCTGGATTGAACAAGGAGCCTATGGTGATGATGTCATTGCTGGAACACAGATGAATAATATAAATTTTATCAAACCAGTGTATCCAGATGATGAATTACATACTATTGTTGAGGTTATTGATAAAAGAGAAAAGAAAAATAAAACAGGCATTCTCACTGTATTGTTATCTACATTTAACGATAAAGAAGAAAAAGTTTTTGAGGGTGATTTATCTGTATTGATAAAACGATAAGGATTAATATCTTAAATTCATTAGTCATATGTGGCTCCTTTGCGGAGCTTAGGCTGTCGAGAAAATCTCGACAGCTTTATTTTTTCCTTAAATTTTCCATCTCCTCATTTTATAATAGAGAAAAGCCCACTAAAGAAAGGTGTTTTTTCTCATGTTCCAAACTAGAAGTTCTTCTCAGCACGCAGCCGAATTTGTATTGCTAGATCAATTGGTCGAAGAGGATCACCTGCTTCGTAAAATTGATCAGTAAAAATAAAAAAGATTGTAGAAAAACATGAATTTCTCTACAATCTGCGGGTCTCTCTTTAGAGACCTGTTTACTTTGTAAGTATTTTCTCCATTGCCATTACATCTACATAATGACCGTCGATTTTCCCTTGTTCTTTAAATATACCAACTTCGTGATAACCCATTGAAGTATATAGGGTCCTACCACATCGCCATCAAGTTAAGGTTTTAAAGTATCCCCTAAATGAAAATTTTCTTTCTCTACAGTTAGTTATTTTGAGAAGTCAGCTCATTTTTACAGGTAGATGCCAATTTACTCATTTTGGGGTATTTGCTTTTCTTAGGTTGATGGCGATGTGACGAGACCCCTGTTACAAGTTAGTACAAAATTAATTCTGAGGGTACTATAAAATTTTAGCTTGATGGGTAAGTGGTAGGACCTCAGAAAGGGATAATTCATGACAGATGCAATTGATTGTAATATTCGACAGTTGTTAGATCGGATTTCCTCCAAATGCGTCGGAATTATAGTGAGTCTCTAGGGAACTTATTCTCTATGAAGGGCAAAATAAGAGCCACCAACGGTAACGAAAATGGTTAAATCACTGGGGTAGAACTGTCTGACCGATCTGGAAAAATCAGAACAGGTGGAACTTCATTGGTGAATTAAAATCATTAAGCTAACGGGAACCGAAAGCTATTGTAGTTGAGACCGCGCTTAACCTTCAAAGTTCTTTGGTTTGATGCCTCTTTATAACTAAGAGATTTAGTGAGCATTGTCGCTGCTTTATTTCCATGCAATGTTAAGGTTCAGCGGCTGGTTCGATATTCTTCTTATTGAACTCTTCAGGATTAGTAAGAGATGCACAAGTAAATGAAGCGACAATAGTGGCTGCAATTTTATAATTTACAATGGAAAAGCCGTAGCTGCTGTTACGTAACTACGACTCCATTTTTTTGATTAGTCCAGGTGCATCATTTGAACAATATGCTCTGCTATACTTTGTTCTGTAAGTTTAGTTTGTTCAGAAGTATGAAGAGTAACAGCTTCATTAATCATGTTGGCATAGATTTGTACGTACAAAGTACGTTCATCAGAATATATTTCCTGCATACAAAGATTCAAATAATGCTTTAGTGCAATGACTAATTTTGAAGAGAGTAGAGGAATAATTTTGTTATAGTTCCGGCGACATTTCTTTTTAACTTGTTGATGATACTCAAATGCTGCGAATACTAATCGCAGCATATTGTCTTTTGTAAATGCACACACACCATTAGTATGTTGTTGAATAAGTTTTTCCGCTGATTTTCTTATAATCTCATCCAATAGTTCATATTTATCTTGGAAATGAGCATAGAAAGTTGCCCTATTGATTTGGGCCCGTTCCGTTAAATTTTGTATTGTGATTTTATCAAAATCTTTTTCTTCCATCAGTTCAAAAAATGACTCGAAAATGGATTCTCTTGTTCGAGTTGTACGAATATTTTTTACTTTAAGTCCCATGGATCTAGCTCCTTTTTTTTAAACCAACAAATGGCTCACATTGTTGGTTGTTCCTCAATGATGTTCCGGATATAATTGAACTACTAAAGCAACTATTGTTGTAATAGTATAATACTAAGAAGGTGGTTAGTCCATTCAGAAACTTAAAAGTGCAATAGTAAGTACCGATTTCATATAACAACGGAAAAATTTCAAAGTAATTAAAAACCAAATATTGGAGGAATTATAAATGAAACTTACAGGAAACACGATCTTCATTACAGGTGGCGGTTCAGGAATTGGACGTGCTTTGGCAGAAGCTTTACACAACCTTGGAAACAAAGTAATCATCTCGGGTAGAAGAAAAGAGCGTCTGAAGGAAGTACTAAGTGCTAATCCCGGAATGTCTGCAGTTGAACTGGACATACAGGATCTTTCCAGTATTGAGGCAACCGCTAAGCAACTTATTCGGGACTTCCCTGATTTGAATGTCTTATTTAATAACGCCGGCATCATGCCTTTTGATGAGGCTGCGGGTGTGATTAACGAAGAGGTTCTGGTTTCAACGGTCTCAACAAACTTGCTTGGACCAATTCGAATGACGTCTTCATTAATCGAACATTTGAAGTCTAAAGAAGAAGCTGTGATCATTAATACGACTTCTGCGGTCGGGTTTGTTCCGTACGCAGCGACTGCGGTGTATTCGGCGACCAAAGCAGCGCTCCATTCCTATACTTTATCACAACGTTATTTGTTTAAAGATACAACAGTAAAAGTATTAGAAATCATACCACCTGGGGTTCAAACGGAACTCATGACAGGTCTTAGTGACGATCCGCATGCGATGCCTCTTGAAGCATTCATTGAAGAAACAATAAAATTACTCGGTACGGATGCTGAAGAGATTATAGTGGAACAAGCGAAAATGATTCGTGATAATCAAGGCCCGAATGAAGGGGCTTTTGTAACGCAACTTAACGATATGGCGACCCAAGCATAAACAGAGCATTAATTTCATCCTTCTATGACTGTCGGTTTCATTGTTACTAAGCTATGCCTAAAGTCTATAGCAAATAAAAAATACCGTTGGGAGAGTCAATATGCAGAACAGCAATGATTATCAAAAGACTGCGCAGGTACTTAATGTCGAGTATTGGTGCATGAACGACTTCTCTAGAAGTCGTTGATCGTATTGATCTTGATGGTAACATGCGATAGTAACCGGCGGACATTCCGGAATTGGTCTTCAGACTGCCCTTGCATTGGCTGCTGCGGGTGCTATTGTCACCGTACTTGCTCGTTTACCTGACATATTCTAGATGTGAAAGCTTTATCGATCATTCTCCTGCAGGCCGTTTCCATTTTTCGTATCACCGATCCGGTTCTTCGAAAAATGGTCAGACACTTTTCTAAACTGTATCCTATAGAGTAGACACTAAAAAAGATCTGCTCTGTAGGGTACTTTTATGTATAATGAAAAAAATGGAGGAATCGGTGAACAATTAAATACAAAAAAAACTTTACTGAGAAAGAAATAGAAATACTATCTAATAGGGGGAGCGTCACATGCCCATCAAGTTAATATTTTTCAAGTCCCCCAAGATGGAAAACTAAGTTGAGAAACTTAAAATTTTCATTTTGCGGTATTCATTCTTCTTAGCTCTATGTGGTAGGACCCCTATTAGTCTATTTGCCGGAAGAATAGGTGTCTTTATTCAAAAAAATAAATCAATATCTAATAAGATTAATATTATTCAAGGTTCCTTGTTCACATTAATAGGATTAAAAATAACTTTCACTCAAAAATAAATATTTATAAAAAAAGGAGTAGTCTATATCTAAGTCTATATCTACTACTCCTTAGGCTGTCGAGAAAATCTCGACAGTTTTTTTGAAGGTTTAAACACGCCGTATATTGAATGAACTCCAAGTGAAAAAGACCATATATCGTTTCTTGAACAGTTCAAAAAACGAAAATGAGGGTTTTGTGGACATCTTGTCTTAAAAAACCTCACTTTCTATTCACGCTGAGCTTCTTTGAAGGAGCTCTTTTTTTGTTCTATTTGCGGTATCTTTTCGGTGCTTTGTAAATTCCTGTATGTAATAATATATGTCATATAAGGGATTTTTGTGGAGGGGGAGTAAGGGGATGGAGAAAGTTCTTTCTTCACATGTTGGTGTGAAAATAAATGAATGGTATAAAATGATTCGACAATTTAGTGTACCGGATGCAGAGATTTTAAAAGCTGAGGTAGAACAAGAAATTGAACGGATGGAAGAAGACCAGGATTTACTGATTTACTATCAATTGATGTGCTTTCGCCACCAGCTTATGCTTGATTATATTAAACCTTCAGAGCAGCGATCTTTATCCATTGCAGACCTAGTGGATAAAATCGAAAACTCAAATCATAAATTGTCCGGCATGCTGCAGTATTACAACGCTTTTTTTCGTGGGATGTACGAGTTCAGTATAAAAGAATATGTACAGGCCATCCAATACTATAAAATGGCCGAGAAACAACTTACGCTAGTTATAGATGATATTGAGCAAGCCGAGTTTCACTTCAAGGTGGCTGAAGCCTACTATATTATGAAACAAACCCATGTTTCGATGCACCATATTTTAAAAGCGCTTGAAATCTATGATCAATATGATCTTTATAAAGTGAGAAAAATTCAATGCTTATTTGTGATAGCAGGAAATTATGATGATTTGGCACGTCACGATAAATCAATTCCTCATCTAAAGAATGCAATTAAAATAGCAGAGGAAATTGGAGATCAAAAAATCCTAACTAAAGCCTTTTTGAATATTGGCCATACATTTGATAGAGACGGACAATGGGACGAGGCTATTATTTATTTTGAAAAAGCTATTCAAAAGGCAAATAATGATTCTGAGCTTCTTACTAAATTGTATTTTGCGATTAGCTGTACGCAATTTAAAGCGGGAAGACTTAAAGAAGGAGAAGTATATTTAAAAAAAGGAACTAATATACTTGAGGAAGCCCCTAACAAGCTTTATGAAAATCTATTTACCTTCTTAGAAGCGGTTTATGTTAATAATATAAATGAGGAGCAGCTGACAGAAGTGTTTCAGTTTTTAGAGCAGAAACAGCTTTTCGCTTATGCTGAAGCATGCTATATAGTGTATGCAGATGAGTATAGAAAACAAGGTCAATTTGAAAAGGCAACAGCTGCTTATCAAAAAGTATTAGAAACACAACTCAAAATTCAGAGAGGGGATTGTTTGTATGAGTTTTAAGAAGGGTTTTACGATGGTTGCTATTACGGTGGTTGCAGCTGCAGGAGTGTACAGTATTACAACTGATCGAAACACGACATCGATACAAATACAAAAAATCGATCGAAACACGACGATGATCGATCGAAACACAACTTCTCAAAACGTATAGGCAAAATTAAAACAGACCCTGCATGGTCTGTTTTTTTATGGGGACGGATTGGGGACCAACCCTTTCAGTTTTGTTCAGAAATGAAAATTTTTATTCAGAAAGGCTCATCATAGAACCTTATTAAATCAGCCTTTTTCAGAGAACGTCTGTTTGCTTCGGGTTATGTCGTTCACCCTGCCAGCGTAGCGCTCTCCCAGCTGAGCTAATGCCCCGAAGTGTTACGACATCATTTCTTATAATCAATCCTCCTGTAAAATTCAAGCTGTAAAACGAAAACACGTCGTCTATTTTTCTTTCTGATTAATCGGTATATAGTCAAAGATTTCTCCGGAATGAACAGAGTCGGCTAATCGTCTGAGCCAGTCATAATAGGCTTTTGAGCTTTCAAGCTGTTCAAGGAGCTGCTGCGCCTCATCTCTCACATGTTCCCGCGCCTGACCATCACGAGCCACATCTTGAAGGCGCTCTTGCGCTTCTTCAATCGCCGCTAAATTGACTTCGACCTCTCGCTCCCATTTTTGCGGGAAAAAGTTCATGAAAAACTTAAAAAAGTCTTTCTCAGCAACAAAGCTATGTTTTCTTCGGCCGCGGTGAAAGGTTTTTTTGACAATATTCATGTCTTGAAGTTTTTTCACACCCGTACTCATACTTGGCTTACTCATTTGTAGCTCTTCACGCATTTCATCTAGCGTCATTTCCTCATTTAAATACATTGTCCCATATAGGATACCGGCACTTCTTGTAATACCATAGAGATCCATCGTTTCAGCTATGGAATCAATGACTAGATCTTTAGCCGCTAAAATGCGTTCTTCTGCTTGTGGCTGTTCATGCTTTTTCATCTTGTCCCTGCTTTCTATTAAGAGAATTCAATACGTTCAAAAAAATCTTTATGGACTATATGTTAACGAAAGAATGCTAAATGTCAAAAGAAAATGAAGCATATCTCCCTTTGACAGAAAAATTTGAACATGTTAAGTTAATTATGTTCAAAACGTTAAATTTTTATTTAACAAACTTACCAAAGAGAATCAGAGGAGGTTCCTTCTATGAGTCAAACACTATTTATAGATGGACAATGGGTTGGCGCCAAGAGCGGCGACACACGGGACATCATCAATCCATTCAATCAAGAAGTGATCGCGACAGTCAGTGAAGGATCAAGAAATGACACGCAGCTAGCCATTAAAGCAGCGAGAAAAGCCTTCGATCAAGGTGATTGGGCAAACCTGCCTGGACTTGAAAGAGGAAATATTGTCTTTAAGATTGCTGAATTGATTAGACGAGACCTTGATGAACTAGCCAAATTAGAATCGCTTGATACAGGCAAAACATTAGAAGAAAGCAAGGCGGATATGGACGATATTGCAAACGTGTTCCAATATTACGCAGGACTTGCTGACAAAGATGGCGGGGAAATTATTGCATCGCCAATTCCGAACTCAAAAAGTGAACTAGTCAGAGAGCCTGTTGGCGTATGCGGACAAATCACTCCTTGGAACTATCCATTGCTTCAAGCAAGCTGGAAAATCGCTCCTGCTCTTGCAGCGGGGAATACCATCGTCTTAAAGCCAAGTGAAATTACACCATTAACCACGATTAAAGTATTCAAACTCATGGAAGAAGCCGGTGTTCCAGCTGGCGTTGCCAACCTAGTGCTTGGACCTGGTGCAACTGTTGGCGATGAGCTTGCTGTTAACGATCAAGTGGATTTAATTTCGTTTACAGGCGGTATTGAAACAGGCAAAAAAATTATGCAGGGAGCCAGTGGGAATGTGAAGAAAATTGCCCTTGAGCTCGGCGGGAAAAATCCGAATATTGTGTTTCAAGATGCTGATTTAGACGTAGCGGTTGACCAAGCAATGAATGCTGTGTTTTTCCATGCGGGGCAAGTGTGTTCAGCAGGTTCACGCTTGTTAGTGGAAGAATCCATTCATGATGAATTTTTAGAAGAACTGGTGAAGCGTACGAAAAAAATCAAGCTAGGCAACGGCTTTGATGAAGGAACGCAGAGCGGGCCACTTATCTCAGCTGAGCATCGAGAAAAAGTAGAAAAATACGTCAGCATCGGTCTAGAAGAAGGCGCAAAATTAGAAACAGGCGGAAAACGTCCTGAAGCAGAGGAGCTTCAAAATGGGTTCTTCTACTTGCCAACAATTTTCTCAGGCTGTACATCAGATATGCGGATTGTACAGGAAGAAGTCTTTGGACCAGTACTCACTGTCGAATCCTTCCGTTCAGAGGAAGAAGTCATCGAGCTGGCAAATGACACGATTTATGGTTTAGCAGGAGCAGTATGGTCTTCAGATATCGCAAAAGCGGAAAGAGTCGCTCGTCAGCTAAGGTTAGGCACTGTTTGGATCAACGACTTCCATCCTTATTTTGCTCAAGCACCGTGGGGCGGATATAAGCAATCAGGTCTCGGACGTGAGTTAGGACGAACGGGTCTTGAAGAATATACCGAACTGAAACATTTATATAGAAATACAAAACCTGAAGCGGTTCATTGGTTTAAATAAACAACACTTATTTGGAGGAGATTCTATATGACATTAAATATGAAAATTGAAAGCATGCAAAAATTCCATACATTTGAAATTCCGACTGTCATCAAGCATGGCATTGGTGCGGTGAAACATGTTGGAGAAGAAGTGAAAGCATACGGCGTCTCAAAGGTATTGCTCGTAACAGACCCTGGTATTTATCAAGCGGGTGTTGTGAATCCAGTGATTGCTTCATTAAAAGAAGCGCAAATTGATGTTGTCCTATTTGATAAAGTAGAGCCAAACCCTCCAGTACGTTTAGTGAATGAAGGCTCAGCGTTATATGAAAAAGAAGGCTGTAATGGATTAGTCGCAGTAGGCGGCGGAAGCTCAATGGATACAGCGAAGGCCATCGGTGTAGAGGCGACTCATGAAGGCTCAGTTCTTGATTACGAAGCGGCAGAGGGGAAAAAACCACTCGAAAATAGAATCCCTCCGTTAACCACCATTCCGACAACGGCTGGTACAGGTTCAGAGGTCACGCAGTGGGCGGTTATTACTGACGAAGAAAGAGAATTCAAATTCAATACAGGCGGACCGCTTATTGCAGCTCACCTAACAGTGATTGACCCAGAGCTTCATGTATCCATGCCGCCTCATGTGACGGCAATGACTGGAATTGATGCACTTGCGCACGCCATCGAATGCTATACAATGAAATTTGCTCAGCCAATTACGGATGCAGTGGCGCTCATGGCAATTGAATATGCTGCTCACTATATTCGCCGTGCCTTTGCTGACGGCGAGGATTTAGAAGCAAGATATGGAATGGCACAAGCTGCGATGCTTGCAGGACTTTCTTATGGAAGTGAATCAGCTGGTGCAGCACATGCGATGAGTCAAACACTCGGAGGCATTATTCCTGTAGCGCATGGTCAGTGTGTAGCAGCGATGATGGGACCAGTGATGGAGTATAACTGGAAAGGATACCCGGAAAAATTCGCTCGAATTGCGCAAGCATTCGGTATCGATACAAGCAGAATGTCAACAGAGGAAGCAGCAAAAGCAGCTGTGAACTGGATGTATGATTTAGTGGAGGATCTAGAAGTTCCTTCATTAGAAGAACAAGGTGTATCAAAAGATATGATTGACCGTTTATCTAAAGAAGCGATGAAAGATCCGCAAACAGTTGGAAACCCAAGAGATCTAAACGAAAAAGCATACAACTGGATTTATGCACGCTGCTTTGATTTAACACCTAAAACGGTGTAACAATGAAAAAAGGCTCCCAAATGAGGGAGTCTTTTTGATGTCTTATAGTTGTTCTTTTATTTCTTTGATTTGATGAATATGGCGTTTTTCGTGCGCCCCGATAAAATCAAGATATTGCTTAAGTGATAACTCTTCAAACACAGGGTGTGCAATCACACGTTTAAAATCATCTTCAGTAAACGTTGATAAAATTTGATTGAGCTGCTCACGTGCTGTATCAAGCTCATCCTTTAAATGTGTAGGTGTGACATGCTTTTGCTCAGGCTCAACAATACTAGGCGCAGTGACTTTTCTTGAACGATCCTCTGCCATTTCTACCGGTTTTGGCTCATATTCTTTAATCGGTGCTTTTTTTCCCTCCGCAGCTAGATACTTTGCTGCAACTAAGTCCATCTTCTTTAAATGATCTGCCACCTCTTGAATACTCCAAGTATCTTCAGATAACTTTTGGTTTAATTGTTCTTCGCTCAACCCTTGCAGCTCCTGCCACAATTCTTGTCTTGCATCATGTAATAAACTCATTTTCATCACCTCAAGATCAAATTTTATCATACTGGTATATGACAATCATTCTTTAGCTATCAGAGAATTCCTTTGAAGAATTGTGATGAAATATGAAACCTTTACAAAAGTGGTTCGTATTACCTGCTAGAAGGAATACATTGGAGGTGAGTATGGTCTAAACGAAACAAAGGCTGTTCATTTCATGATGAAAGGGTGAGGAAGATGGATGTGTTTGGGCTGCCTCTTCAAACGCTGTATTTATACATATTGATGATATCAGGAATCCTGACACTTGTTTTCGTCTTTTTCGGCGATGTATTTGATGGATTGTTTGAAGCGATTCCTGTTCCATTCCTTCAACCAACATTGATCCTCGCATTTCTTACCTTTTTCTCGGCTGGAGGGTTTATCTCTGAAAAAACAGCAATTGTAGGAAGTGGGCTTGGAGCGGTATTATCTGCCATCCTCGCAGTGGTTCTAGTGACCTGTTTAAATGTATTTATCTTAGTCCCGCTTTCCTCTGCTGAAGAATCTCTCTCATATACGGAGGCCGATTTAAAAGGAAGAAATGGGGAGATCATTGTATCTGTTCCAAAAGACGGGTTTGGAGAAGTGCTGTTAATTAGTAATAGCGGGAAAATCTCAAAGCCAGCCGTCAGTTTCGATCAAGAGGAGATTCCGTATGGAACCCGCGTGCTTGTTGTCGAAGTGAACAAAGGTGTTTTATCTGTCATACCAAATGAAGAAATCTAGGAGGGAATGCAATGCCAGGAACAACGATTTTGATTATCATCGGAATTGTCCTTGTGATTCTTATTGCACTTATTGGCGTGTTTGTTTCAAAATACCGGACAGCAGGTCCAGATGAAGCGTTAATCGTCACAGGAAGTTATCTAGGAAGTAAAAATGTCCATGTGGATGAAGGTGGAAACAAGATTAAGATTGTCAGAGGGGGCGGTACCTTCGTACTCCCTGTCTTTCAACAAGCAGAGCCGCTCAGCTTACTATCGAGCAAGCTAGATGTCTCAACGCCTGAGGTTTATACCGAGCAGGGTGTACCTGTAATGGCCGATGGAACCGCAATCATTAAAATTGGCGGATCGATTGAAGAAATCGCCACTGCGGCAGAGCAGTTTTTAGGTAAAACAAAAGAAGACCGCGAAAACGAAGCAAGAGAAGTACTAGAAGGTCACCTTCGTTCGATCTTAGGATCAATGACAGTTGAAGAGATTTATAAAAACAGAGAGAAGTTTTCTCAAGAAGTACAACGTGTTGCTTCTCAAGATTTAGCGAAAATGGGTCTTGTCATTGTTTCGTTTACGATCAAAGATGTCCGTGATAAAAATGGCTATTTAGAATCTCTAGGTAAGCCAAGAATTGCTCAAGTGAAACGTGATGCAGATATTGCAACAGCTGAAGCGGATAAAGAAACACGTATCAAACGTGCCGAGGCAGATAAAGATGCGAAAAAATCTGAGCTTGAGCGTGCCACCGAAATCGCTGAAGCAGAAAAAATCAATGAGCTGAAAAGAGCAGAATTCAGACGGGAACAGGATACAGCGAAAGCAAGCGCTGACCAAGCGTATGATCTAGAAACAGCTCGCAATCGTCAGCACGTGACCGAACAAGAAATGCAAGTGAAAATCATCGAACGCCAGAAGCAGATTGAATTAGAAGAAAAAGAGATTCAGCGTCGTGAACGTCAATACGATTCTGAAGTGAAAAAGAAAGCGGATGCGGACCGTTATGCTGTGGAGCAATCGGCTGCGGCGGAAAAAGCGAAGCGTCTCGCTGAAGCTGATGCGAAGAAATACAGCATCGAAGCAATGGCGAAAGCAGAAGCTGAGAAAGTCCGAATTGACGGGCTGGCAAAAGCGGAAGCTGATCGTGCGAAAGGGGAAACAGAAGCAGAAGTCATTAGACTGAAAGGACTTGCGGAAGCCGAAGCGAAAGAAAAAATTGCTGAAGCATTCGAACAGTATGGTCAGGCAGCGATCCTTGATATGATTGTGAAAATGCTTCCTGAATATGCGAAGCAAGTATCTGCACCACTTTCTAACATTGATAAAATTACAGTTGTTGATACAGGCGGTAACGGGGAAGGCAGCGGTGCCAATAAAGTCACAGGCTATGCCACAAACCTGATGTCCAGCCTTCAAGAAAGCCTGAAAGCATCCTCTGGAATTGATGTCAAAGAAATTATTGAGAACTTTTCGGGCAAAGGCAATGTGAAGCAAAGCATTCAAGAACTAACGAATGAAATCAAACAGCCAAGAAAAAAAGAAATAGCTGATCGTCAAATAGAAGAATAACATCAAAAGACACCTTCCAGCAGCAGAAGGTGTCTTTTTTACTTGAGCCTGATATTTATATGAAGAAAGATTCACAAGAATGGCTGCGGATATCATCATGAACACTATCGAGGCCCCGCCATAGCTAATGAAGGGAAGGGGTATGTCTATAATGGGGAGAGGTCCAAATACAGTCCCTGGATTAAAGAACGCTATCCTTTACGAATTGAATTTTTAAAAATAGCAACTTATCATAATAAAGATAGAGTGAGAACTTGCATAAAGGAGTGGCATAGATGAAGATTAGACATGCAGTACATAAAGATATTCCTAAAATCGCCGAGATTCATGTGAAGAGCTGGCAAACGACTTATCACGGCATTATTTCACAAGATTATTTGGATGCTTTAAATGTAGAGGAGCGGGAAGAGAGCTGGAGAAGCAGATCGCTTGAAGGTACGTTTGTTGTAGAAGACGCTGACGGAGTATTTGGTTTTGCTTCCTTCGGAAAACAACGTGATGAGCGCTATTCAACATATGATGGTGAGCTTTACGCCATCTATTTATTACAGCAGAATCAAAAGTCAGGAGCGGGTATCGCTTTGATTGCAAAAGGAGTGGACTATTTAATAGAGAAGGGTTATCAGAATATGATGCTATGGGTATTTGAACAGAATTCGGCGAAGCAATTTTATCAAAAGCTTCAGCCTAGTTTTGTCGTCACCAGCCAGTTCGAGCTGGCTGGCGAGAAGCATGATGAAATAGGGTATGGATGGGAGCTGCCTGTATTAAATGAACATGTACAACGAATTAAATCGTCAGCTTCCAATAATAATGAGAGAAAAAGGTGAAGAGTGTAGCAAGCAAAATATAAGAAATAAAAGGAGAAGCTTCTACTTTTCCTTTCATGCCTGCTATTTTTAATGCTTCATAGAAACCTGCCAAAAAGTAAGCAAGACTGAGAATATAGCAGCACAGCATAATGGAGTAAGGATTCATTGACGTACCTCCAGCTTGAAATCTTCTACTATTAATAGATTCCATAGAGTAGCAAATTATGCATAAAAAAATAACCAGCTGAAATCAGTTGGTTATTTTTGATGAGGAAAAACCAAACGAGATGCACTTGGTATTAATAAACAAAGAACGATACTGCAAATAATAAAAGATGGAACCATATACGTGCTGTTATAAATTAAAGAGTAGACCCATCCAGGTGTTCCTTTTGGTGCATATTGCGAAAAGAATATGACGCCAGAAATAAAGAACGTCAGCAGTCTAAAGAAACTGGCGACAAATACGGATAGAATAATATAGAAGAATTGTTTCTTTCGCTTTTTATCCTGAATTGCTTTTTTGATCAATCCTGAAAATAGCCCGCTTAGACAAATGACAACAGATGCCACGAAATAATCGAGAAATCCTTGTACAGGTGTAGCGATAATAGGGCTATTCATCAGCTGCAGGCCGGCAATTAACACACCGATGATAAACCCGGTAGACATTCCCCATCTAATAGACATGAGAATGACGGGAATCATGATCAGCGCAATAGACCCGCCATTCGGCATCCTTAAAAAGAGACCTGATAAGTAATCTAATACAAGTGCAAGCGAAGTCATAATCGCGATTTCCATAAGGCGTACTAATTGATTTGATTGCTGCATAAAAAAATCTCCTTTTTCATGAATTGAGCAAGGAGAGACCGTGTAAGGATGAGTATGTTATTCATAGAAAAACATATCGGTTTGAATACACCACATGTATTCAAGTGATTCCACATTCCTACTTCAGTATTAACTGACAGGTTCAAAGGGTCAGAACAACGAATCGTTCACTCTCAGCACAAAGCTCCCCCTGCGGTTATTTAGTTTCAATCTATTATAAATATACTAGAGACCATCAGGATCAACAATAGAGAATTACTGCGATAAGCACTTTTTGTAGCAATATATAGGAAGAGATAAGGAAAAATAAATTATTTAGAAAAAATACTTGTTTCTTCTTTCAAAAGGTGTTATATTTGTATTCGCCGCTAAAACAGCGCGGTTGATAAATAACATGAAGAAAAAAGTTGTTGACTTTACCTTGATAGAATGTTATATTAGTAAAGTCGCTTCTGAGCGATAACGAACATGATCTTTGAAAACTAAACAAGACAAAACGCACCTGTTAATTCGAGTTTTTATAAAAAAATCCTATGATACATCATAGGTAGTCAGTCAAACTGACGAGGCAGGAAGGATCACATACTAAGTTCGCTGCATCGTGTAGCAACGCATGTGTGATATGCATCCTGCATACCTCGGAGAGTTTGATCCTGGCTCAGGACGAACGCTGGCGGCGTGCCTAATACATGCAAGTCGAGCGGACAGAAGGGAGCTTGCT